>DUNQ01000101.1 GCA_012839325.1 Candidatus Cloacimonadota bacterium | reverse complement strand
TGTTGCAGGACAGTAGCTCAATTGGCAGAGCATCGGTCTCCAAAACCGAGGGCTGCGGGTTCGATTCCTGCCTGTCCTGCCAACATTATCTTTAGATCTTAAGCGCAAGTCTTAAATTAGGGATACTGGAAACATAAAATGAAATTTGAAAAAATCAGCCGCTTTTTTCGCGAAGTTCGCTCTGAGATGAAGTCAGTCACCTGGCCGGGTAAAGATGACCTCAAAGAAGGCACGATGGTTGTCATCGTGATCTCTTCTATTGTGGCAATCTTTCTATCCGTGGTAGATCTTGGTTTCAAACATCTCATCGGACTGTTTTTTTAAAGGAAAAGGCTTGCGTCTATGAAATGGTATGTGATCAATACCTACTCAAGTTTTGAGAAAAAGGTAAAGGCCGCCATTGAAAAGGGCCTGGAAGGAACAGAGCTGGCCGAAAAGGTTGGTCAGATATTGGTGCCCGTGCGCAAAACCTTCATCATCCGCGAAGGTAAGAAGATCGAGCGTGAACGCAAGGTCTTCACCGGTTATGTGATTCTCGAAGCGGATCTCACGCCGGAACTTCGTACCTACATCATGGGTATTGCCGGTGTGACGAAGTTTTTGGGCATGAGCAGAACCCAAAAGAACCCTATTCCGCTAAGTCAGGAAGAAGTAGATAGACTTTTAGGAATCGCCGATCCCGATAGGGATTTGGAGAAATTTTCTTATATGCCCGGTGATATGGTCAAGGTTATATCCGGCCCATTCACAGATTTTGAAGGCGTTGTGCAAAAGACTGCCGATGAGGGCGCAAGGCTCACCATCGATGTGACGGTCTTTGGCAGACGCACACCTGTCGAACTCAGCGGAAGCCAGGTCGAACTTATTAAAAAATAATTACTTATATATTGTAGAGAGGAATAAATAACATGGCAAAAAAGACTGCCGAATCAATATTGAAGTTGCAATTGCCCGCGGGCAAGGCAACCCCGGCTCCGCCCGTCGGACCGGCGCTTGGACAAGTGGGAGTAAATATCCCCGAATTCTGTCGTCAATTTAACGAGCGCACACAAGACCAACCCGGAATGATATTCCCGGTGGTCATCTACATTCAGAAAAATAAATCGTTTACCTTTGAGGTCAAAACACCTCCGGCAAGCGTATTGATAAAAAAAGAAGCCGGCTTGGCCAAAGGCTCTTCCGAGCCCAATAAAGACAAAGTCGGCAAGATTACTCGAGCGCAAATCCGGAGCATTGCTGAGCTCAAACTAAAGGACATGAATTGCCATTCCCTTGAATCCGCTATGAGTATGATCGCAGGTACTGCACGGAGTATGGGCGTCACAGTAGACGGCTAACCCGCTGCAGGAGATAGTATTCAATAAGGAGATTCGATGAAACATAGCAAAAGGTACAAAGTCGCCTACGCAATGTACGATCGGCAAAAGAGATACGATTTGGATGAAGCCATCAAGCTTCTAAAGAGCCTTCCGGCTCCGAAGTTTGACGAAACGGTGGAGATCCACTTCAATCTCGGAGTTGATCCGCGTAAAGCAGACCAACAGATACGCAACTCGCTTATCCTTCCGCATGGAACGGGTAAAACAGTCCGCGTCTTGGTCTTCGCCGAAGGCGACAAAGCAGAAGAAGCCAGAGAAGCTGGCGCCGATTATGTAGGCGTTGATGATCTCATTGAAAAGATCACCGATGGGTGGTTTGATTTTGATGTGGTAATCACTACGCCAAACCTCATGGGACGTATCGGAAAATTAGGCCGGATCCTCGGTCCTCGCGGACTGATGCCAAACCCCAGAGTGGGGACGGTTACAATGGATATAGGTCAGGCAGTGGAAGATTCAAAAGGCGGTAAGGTTGCATACCGAATTGATAAATTTGCCAATCTTCACATCCCTGCTGGCAAGGTAAGCTTTGATGAGAATCAACTCAAAGAAAACATCAAAGTCATTATCGCTGCCATCCTTAGAGAGCGCCCTGCTGCGCTGAGGGGAACCTATATCAGAAGCATCACCATATGCACGACCATGGGCCCGGGAATCAAGTTACAGATCGCAAGCGCAACCCTGGAAGCAAGAAGCTAAAAGGAGGATTTTAGAAATGGTTCAACAGTATAAAGTAGATTTGGTTAAGAGCCTTGTCGAAAGACTGAAAGACGCAAAGGCGATCGTACTTGTGGATTATAAGGGAATTAACATCGAACAGGTAAGTGAACTGCGCAATAGGTTCCGCACTGAAGAAGTGGACTATTTTGTGCAGAAAAATACCCTGCTCAAACTGGCACTTAATGAAATTGGAATCAGTGAACTGGATGAGTATCTCGTTGGCCCTACGGCAGTAGCCATCAGTAAAGTTGACGAAGTCTCAGCCGCAAAGACCCTTTCCAAGTTCGTTAAAGAGGTAATGGAAAACGCAGAGTTTCCAAGTTTCAAGGCCGGATATGTGGAAGGCCACATATTTGATGACAAGCAATTAGTCGCTTTGGCAAGTCTTCCTTCACGCGAGGAACTTTTGGCCAAGGCTTTGGGCAGTATGACTGCTCCACTTACCGGGTTTATGGCGGTAAATCAAGGCGTGATCCGCAAATTCATGTACGCTGTGGATGCGCTAATTAAAGAAAAAGCTGATGCCAGCTAAAAAAATTATTCATATATCCTATGGAGGAAATGATGTCCGATAAAAAACAACAAGTGATTGATCTGATCAAAGAAATGACCGTTCTCGAGCTCTCAGAACTCGTGTCAGAAATGGAAGAAATATTTGGCGTATCCGCTGCTGCGCCGGTTGCAGCAATGGTTGCACCCGCCGGTGGCGCTGCTGAAGCACAGGAAGAACAGACAGAATTTGACGTTATCCTGACCAGCTCAGGCGATAAAAAGATCAACGTTATCAAGGTTGTTCGCGAGATTACCAGCTTAGGTCTTAAAGAAGCAAAAGATTTGGTTGATAGTGCTCCGAAGCCGGTCTCTGAGAAGATTGGAAAAGAAGAAGCCGAAGCAATCAAAAAGAAACTTGAAGACGCTGGCGCATCAGTCGAACTCAAATAATTGGCAAATAGCCAAGATTCAGGTCCAAAAAAAGTCACAACGACTTTTTTTGGCCTGATTTAGCTATTTATAATAAATTAGGCAAGATATTACTACTGTTATTTATGAAAGTATCCGGCAACACATTAATAGTCGCAGGCATATAAGTGAAAAGATTGCAATATAATCAACCCAAGCTACTGTGCCACAAAGGCACAAAGGAGTGAGCTTTTGAGAAAGATCAAAAGTTATTCCCGCGTTTCGTCAAGATTTGCCGAGCTGGGAATTCCGGAAGTTGAGATTCCAAATCTTCTGGCTATGCAGGTGGATTCCTTTAACGACTTTTTGCAAAAGGATGTTCATCCGCAGCGCAGAGAAAAGAAAGGACTGCAGGCAGTTTTTGAATCCACTTTCCCCATAGAAGATAACAAAGGAAACTTCTTTCTGGAGTTCATCGAATACAATGTACTTCAGGAAAAATACACTATAGACGAATGCCGTGAACGAAATCTGTCTTATCAGGCACCGCTTAAAGTTAAGCTTCGCCTCTCCGTGTTTGAAATAACCGAAGAGGAACGTGTGCATAAAGACACTCTCGAACAAGACGTGTTCTTGGGCGAAATCCCGTTGGTTACAGACCAAGGGACATTCATCGTGAACGGTGCCGAACGTGTAATTATATCCCAATTACAGCGTTCACCCGGCGTCTTTTTCTCTGAAACAAAACACCCCTCCGGCAAGACTCTTTTTTCTGCCAAAGTCATTCCATACAGCGGGAGTTGGCTGGAATTTGGCATAGACATACACGACGTCATGTATGTGCATATAGATAGACGTCGCAAATTGCCGGTGACGACATTACTCAGGGCTATCGGTATCTCCGAAAACCAAGATCTGAGGAATACATTTTATGAAAGCGAGACTCTTAGCCTCGCGGACGCAAAAAACAAACACCTGTTTTGCGATATCAGAATAGAGGGAATGGATGAGCCCTTGGCTTTTGCAAATGAGCAAGTGGGCGACACCCTCACAAAATTACTTAAAGAACATAAGATCAATCAGGTAGAAGTGGTCAATTATGACTACGAATTGGTGCGTAAGGTTTTGGAAAACACCATCGCCAAAGACCCCACCGCCAATCAAGAAGAAGCTTTAGCGAAATTCTATAACCTGATCCGTCCCGGCGAAGAAGCCCCCATCGAAGCGGCAAAGCAGCTCGTGGATAGAATGTTCTTTAATGACAAGAGATATAATTTAGGAGCGGTCGGCAGATATAAGGTCAATACTCGCCTCGGTGTAGAGGTGGATGAAGATCAGATGACGCTTACGCTCGTTGACTTTATCCATATATTTAAGACACTTGTCGCCATCTATAACGATGATGACGAAGTGGATGACATAGATAATCTCTCAAATCGTAGAGTGAGAACGGTGGGCGAGCTGTTGCAAGATCAATATAAGAATGGATTGAATACCATTTCGCGCATTATTCAAGAGCGTATGGCGATATCCAATATTGATGAAGTGACGGTTCATGACCTCGTGAATAGCAATGCACTGATCAATGTCGTGCAAGGCTTTTTCCTCACCGGTCAGCTCTCACAATTTATGGAACAAACAAACCCGCTTGCAGGAATCAGGCATAAGCGTGCACTTTCCGCGCTTGGTCCCGGCGGATTGGCAAGAGATAGAGCCGGTTTTGAAGTTCGAGACGTGCATGCTACTCACTACGGTCGCATCTGTCCCATCGAAACTCCGGAAGGACCCAATATCGGGCTCATCGTGTCTCCTGCCATCTATAGCCGTATCAACCACTTGGGCTTCATCGAAACGCCCTATCGCAAGGTTGTGGATGGCTATGTGACAAACGAATTCGTCTATATGGACGCCAGCGAAGAAGACAAGTATGTCATCGCGCAGTGCGACCTCCATTTAGACGATGATCGTAGGATTACAGACGAATTGGTCTTTGCTCGCGATAGGGGAGATTTCATTCAGATCAGCCCCAAAGAAGTGGAATATATGGACGTTGCGCCTCAGCAGATGGTTTCCGTCTCGGCATCGATGATCCCATTCCTTGAGCATGACGACGCAAACCGCGCGCTCATGGGTTCAAACATGCAGCGCCAAGCCGTTCCGTTGATCAATCCGCAGGCTCCCATTGTGGGCACGGGAATGGAGAGAATCGTTTCTCAGGATTCCTCTGAAGTGGCGATTGCTCCCTTCGATGCCAAAGTGGTGAGCGTTACATCCTCGCATATAGATTTGAAAGCGCTTGACGAGAAAGATGAAGCACTCTACCTCGGAGTAGGCAGTCGTATCAACCTCAAGAAGTTTGTTCGCACAAACCAAGATACTTGCGCAAACCAACGCCCCATAGTTCGCATAGGCGACACGGTTCGCAAAGGTCAGCCTCTCTCAGACGGTGCATGCGTGGAAGATAATCGCCTCGCATTGGGCACCAATATGATGGTTGCCTTCATGCCATGGTATGGCTATAACTATGAAGACGCCATCGTTCTCAGCGAAAAAGTAGCCCGCGAAGACACCCTTACCTCCATCTACATCGAAGAGATGGAAGTTCTGGTGCGCACGGTGAAAAACGGCAAAGAAGAGCTGGCTTACGACATCCCGAACGTGCCCTCACACGCCCTTCGTAATCTGGATAAGACCGGAATTATCCGCGTCGGTTCCGTGATCGAAGCAGGGGATATCATAGTCGGTAAAGTGACGCCCAAGAGCATAGAGATCGATCCTTCCCCTGAAGAAAACCTCATGCGCGCTCTCTTTGGCGACAGAGCCGGAGACTTCACAAATAGCTCGCTGAAAGCCAAGCCCGGCATGGAAGGAGTGGTGATAGACGTAAAGGTCTTCTCACGCCTTGAAGACGGCACGGACATGGAAGAAGAGCATGAAGACAAGATCCAGGTGCTCAAAGACGAACTCAGCCTCAGACGCAAGAAGGTTGAAGAATTTAAAGAAGAAAAACTCACTGCAATGCTCATAGGGCAGAAAGCCAAGACGATCTGGGACGAAAAGTCCGGCGTCAGCTTCATCGCCCCCGGCAAGAAGATCACTAAAGATGACATCAAACGCATCAACTTCCGCAGATTGGATTTGGATGTGGAGATGGTGGAAGACTCCGCTATTAACGATCTCATCTATCAGGACATCGTTCTGAAGATCCGCCAGTCTCTCGAGCAGAGTGAAAATATATATAAGAAATCCCGCGAACGCATCAAACACGGAGACGAGCTTCCCTACGGCATCCGCAAGATGGTGAAAGTATATGTAGCCAAAAAGCGTAAAATCGAGGTGGGAGACAAGATGGCAGGACGTCATGGAAACAAAGGCGTTATCTCCATTGTTGCACCCATCGAAGACATGCCTTTCATGGAAGACGGCACACCGGTTGACATCGTTTTGAACCCGCTCGGAGTTCCCTCCAGAATGAACATCGGACAGATCATGGAGACTCACCTCGGGCTTGCCGCAAAGACTCTGGGCTTTGAAGTAGAAACGCCTATCTTTGACGGTGCATCAAACGAAGACATCCGCAACGAGCTCCGTAATGCAGGCTATCAAGATGATGGCAAGACCATCCTCTATGATGGCAAGACGGGAAATCCTTTCAAAGAAAGAGTGACGGTGGGCGTCATCTATATGATGAAGCTGAACCACCTTGTAGCAGACAAGATGCACGCACGCTCCACAGGCCCCTATTCCCTCATCACGCAACAGCCTCTGGGCGGAAAAGCTCAGCACGGCGGACAGCGCTTGGGTGAGATGGAAGTTTGGGCACTGGAAGCCTATGGTGCGGCACACGTTCTGGAAGAAATGCTCACTATCAAGAGTGATGACGTGGACGGACGCAACGACGCCTTCAAGGCGATTACGCGCGGAGAAAACCCGCCCGAAGCAGGCGTTCCGGAAAGCTTCAACGTTCTTGTAAGCGAGCTCAAATCTCTGGGCTTCGACATCGAGTTTGTCAAAGAACAGGATTTTAGATAATAGGGAGGAAGAAAGATGAAAGAAATGAAACGAGATATTCGCCCCAGTGACTACGATGCAGTCAGGATCAAGATCGCTTCCCCCGAAACGATAGTAACTGAATGGTCGCATGGAGAGGTGACCAAGCCGGACACCCTCAACTATAGAACCCTCAAACCGGAGAAAGATGGACTCTTTTGCGAACGCATCTTCGGCCCGGAAAGAGACTATGAATGCTCATGCGGCAAATATAAAAAGAAACGCTTCCAAAATACCACTTGTGAAAGATGTAACGTTCTGGTGACGAGCAGCCGCGTACGCCGCACTCGCATGGGACACATCGATTTGGCAGTTCCGATTGCCCACATCTGGTTCGTAAAATCCGCTCCTTCAAAGATAGGAACGCTTTTGGATATGACGATCAAGAACCTTGAGCGCGTGCTCTATTATGAGTCCTTCATCGTCATCGATCCCGGCGATAGCCCCTATGAAAAGATGGAGCTTTTGGAAGTAGACGAATATCTTGAGATACGTGATAAGGTGGGCGCAAACTTCATCGCTAAGATGGGTGCAGAAGCCATCAGAGAGCTCTTGGAAGGAATAAACCTCAAGAACGAAGCTCTCGACCTGAGAACGCGTCTCAAATTTGAAGAATCAACGCTTAGAAAACAGAAGCTGATCAATAAGCTCAAGATTGTCGATGCTTTCATTCGCAGCGGAAACAACCCCGCTCACATGATCTTAGAAGCATTGCCCGTCTTACCGCCCACGCTGCGCCCGCTGGTTCCCCTGGAAGGCGGACGCTTTGCTACGGCAGACTTTAACGACCTCTATCGCAGAGTGATTACTCGCAACAACCGCCTCAAAGGCCTGCTGGAAATCCGTGCGCCGGAAGTCATATTAAGAAACGAAAAGCGCATGCTGCAAGAAGCAGTGGACGCCCTGATCGACAATAGCCGAAAGGCTCGCCCCGTGCGCGGTCGCGGCACTCGTGCGCTCAAATCGCTTTCAGATCAGCTCAAAGGTAAGCAAGGACGCTTCCGTCAAAACTTGCTCGGAAAGCGTGTTGACTATTCCGGACGCTCCGTGATCACAGTCGGCCCCGAGCTCAAGCTCTATCAGTGCGGCTTGCCCAAAGAGATGGCGGTTGAACTCTTTAAACCCTATCTCATCGAACGCTTGCAAAAGCTGGGCGAAGCAGATAAGATCAAGAATGCAAAGAAGCTTATCGAACGCAAACAGCCGGAAATCTGGAGCATCTTGGAAGACGTTGTGAAGGACTATCCCGTTCTTCTCAACCGCGCTCCCACTTTGCACAGACTGGGAATACAGGCATTTATGCCCGTTCTCACGGACGACAAAGCAATCCAGCTTCATCCCATGGTTTGCGTGCCTTTTAACGCCGACTTTGATGGAGACCAGATGGGTGTTTACGTTCCGCTATCCTTAGAAGCGCAGATCGAAGCCAGAGTGCTTATGCTCTCTACTCGAAACCTGCTCCTTCCCGCAAACGGACGCCTCGCCATGGCTGCAAACCAAGACGTTGTTTTGGGCTGCTACTATCTTACCATGGCTGTAAGCGATGCGCCGGAAGAGCTGCAAAAGATGCGCCACTTCTTTGGTCCTGATGAAGTTCTCGCCGCCTATGAAGCCGAGGAACAATTCCACAGCGTAAAAGGCGATGATGAAGACGATAGAGACTTAGATTTACATAGCTGGATTCGCGTGCTGATAGATGGCGAATATGTCATCACAACCGTTGGCCGCGTGATCTTCAACCAGATCATCCCGCCTGAGGTGGGCTTCCAAAACCTCACCTATGACAAAGGCAAGATAAACGATCTGGCGATGATCTGCTACGAAGCTGTGGGTCAATCCCGCACGGCAGAGTTTTTGGACGAGCTCAAAGATGTGGGCTTCTCCTATGCCACTCGGGCCGGCGTCACCTTCAGCTTTGGCGATATCGTTGAACCCAGCCGTAAAGATGAAATCATCGAAGAAAGCGAAGTAGAAGTTGCCAAGATCTGGGATCTCCACCAAAAGGGTGGAATCACCGAAAACGAGCGTATGGGACGAGTTGTGGATACTTGGAAAAAGACCACTGTTCACGTCACAGACGAGATGATGGACGAACTTGCTCGCTCCAGAAACGGATTGAACTCCATTTATATGATGTACAAATCCGGTGCTCGCGGCTCGAAAGACCAGATCAAACAGCTCGGCGGAATGCGCGGACTCATGGACAAACCTTCCAAGATCGGCGCCGGAGGCGGAGCAGATGTGATCGAAACCCCGATTAAGTCAAACTTCAAGGAAGGACTCACCGTTCTCGAATATTTCGTATCTACTCACGGTGCGCGTAAGGGACTTGCGGATACTGCGCTTAAGACGGCAGACGCCGGATACCTCACACGTCGCCTTGTGGACGTAGCCCAAAATGCCATCATCACAAAGGATGATTGCGGAACGGCTCGCGGTGTTCACATGACAGTTCTCAAAGAAGGAAACGAGATAGTCCAGAGCCTCGCCGAGAGGATTCAAGGACGCTATGCCGTTGAAGACATAGTTAGCCCCGTTTCCGGTAAGATATTGGTAAAAGGCGGAGAGGAGATCTCAAACAAGATGGCGCGCATGCTACAGAATCACGGCATGATCAGCGTCTATGTACGCAGCGTTCTCACCTGTGAAGCAGAGAAAGGCTTATGCTCCAAATGCTACGGCCGCAACCTTGCGACCCTTAAGCCTGCCGTGATCGGCGATCCTGTGGGCGTTATCGCAGCACAGAGCATCGGCGAACCCGGAACTCAGCTCACCCTGAGAACTTTCCATATCGGTGGAGCCGCATCAACCGCTACAGACCTTGCAGAAATCGCTTCCAATGTCGATGGCATCGTCCGTTTTGACAGGATGAACACGGTCACAAACCAACAAGAAGAGATGATCTCGGTATCACACTTGGGTCGCCTCCTCATTGTGGATAAAGAAGACGAAAAGAAAATCCTCGAAGAATACCGTGTAGAATACGCTGCAACGGTTCACGTTCAGGATAAAGATGAGATCAAAGCCGGAACCAAGCTACTCTCTTGGGACCAGTTCAACAACCCGCTGATCTCAACCGCAAAAGGAAAGCTCCAATACGAACACTTTGTAAAAGACATTACCTTTAAAGAAGAGTATAACGATATCACCTTCACCAGTGATATCACCATCATCGAATCCAAAGACCGTAAGAAGCAGCCGCAATTCAAGATCATGGCTGAAGATGGTAGTTTCAGACTCATCCCGCTGCCTGCCGGATTGGTAGTGCGCGTGGACGACGGAAGCTTTGTACATCAGGGAGACATCCTTGGTCAAACTTCCAGAATGACCATTAAACAGCGTGATATCACAGGTGGCTTGCCCAGAGTTCAAGATCTCTTTGAAGCCAGAGTTCCCAAAGACAAAGCAAACATCACCGATATCGACGGAATCGTTACGATCGGTGGCTTGCGCAAGACGGGTAGAGACATCTTTGTTACCCCGCCAAACGGACTCTTTGCTCCAAACGACGGTCAAGTAGTCGTTCAAGTGGATGAAGACAAAAACCAACACATCTATGTGCTTACCGACAAGACGGTTTATGCCACCAATACCGGCAGAGCAACGATCGTCACCGAAGGTAAGAAGACCGTGATCCAAGTAGGACGCCGCAGGCAGACCCCTACAGAATATGAGATCCCCAAAGGCATGGATATCATCGTTGGCGATAACGAAATGGTGAGAGAAGATATGCCTCTTTGCGGCATCCGCCATTCGGTTCCCGCAGAGCAGGAAAGCATAGTTGAAAACGGTGAAGTTGTGAACGAAGGCGAAGCACTCGCCGGACGCAAATACTCCATCCCCACCGGAAAGCGCATTATCGTGCACCAAGGCGACAGAGTAGAAAGCGGAGACGCTCTTTCAGACGGTCCGCTTGATCCGCATGATATGCTGGTAAAAGGCGTTATCGAAGCCCAGCTCAATATTCTCAACGAAATTCAAGAGATTTA
>DUNQ01000139.1 GCA_012839325.1 Candidatus Cloacimonadota bacterium | reverse complement strand
TCTCGAAAAGAACCCTTTTTTGCCTGGCATTTCTCTCTTCGACAGACCTAACGATGAGCGGCTCTATCCCAACTTCTTCAGCCATATGTATCAATGCCTTCACATCTTTCGGAAAGCAGCTACCGCCATAACCCGCACCGGGATAGATGAAATGGTAGCCAATTCTTTTATCGCTACCAATTCCTACCCGAACTTCAGATACATCCGCACCATACTTTTCACAAAGAGATGCGATCTCATTCATGAAGCTGATCTTCGTAGCCAGCATAGCATTAGCAGCATACTTTGTCATCTCTGCCGCGCGGACGCCCATCACTATCATACGATCTGAACTGAAATTAAAAGGCGCATATAAACGTCTCATTTTCATGGCGGCATCTTCATCGTCCGTACCGATCACCACTCTATCTGGCCTCATGAAGTCATCGATAGCGGCGCCTTCCTTGAGAAACTCAGGATTGGACACCACTTTGTAATTTATATCAACACCGCGTTTATCTAAAGTCTTCTTGATGAGAGCACTTACCTTGTCTGCCGTGCCCACCGGAACTGTAGATTTATCCACGATTATTTTCTCGGATTGCATGCACTGTGCGATGGACTCGGCAACGGCTAAAACATGCCGCAAATCAGCAGAGCCATCCTCTTCCGAAGGAGTTCCCACCGCAATAAAGATAATATCAGAATTATCCACGGCATGGCTCATATCATCGGTGAACGAGAGCCTTCCTTGCTCGCTATTTCGCGTCAGCATTTCTTGAAGCCCGGGCTCCCAAATCGGAATAATCCCCTTCTTCAAGTTCGATATTTTCTTAGCATCGTTATCCATGCAAATCACTTGATGCCCAACTTCCGCAAAACACGTTCCCGTCACAAGTCCCACATATCCGGAACCGATAATCGAAATATTCATCACTTTCTCCTTCTATATTATCTTTCACTAAATTTCATAAATAAACTAACTATGTTTAAACTCTTGCACCGTTCTAATCACATAAGATACCATTTCATCGCTCATCTCAGGGTAAATAGGCAAGCTCACAATCTCATTTTGATGCGCATGAGTGATAGGAAAATCCTCTGCCGTAGCAGAAAGATGCTCATAAGCCTTCAGAAAAGGCAGCCCTATCGGATAATGAATCCCTGGCTGTATCTTACTTTCTTGAAGATGATTGATGAAAGAATCTCTGTCTTTTACGCGCACGGCGAAGAGATGAAACACGCCAAGAGTATCCTCAAGCTGCGCCTGACAACGCATCCAGCTGAGATCGCGGAATGCCTTATAATATCTTTCAGCCACCGCTCTCCGCTTTTCGTTCCACTCGGGTAAATATCTCAGCTTAACATCCAAGACTGCACATTGCAGGGTATCGAGCCGCGAATTAACTCCCTCAAATTCATGATTGTATTTCTCTATTCTGCCATGATTTGCATACATTTGGCAGAAGGTAGCCAGCTTGTCGTTATCAGTCACGATCGCGCCCCCATCGCCATAAGCTCCCAGATTTTTCCCGGGATAGAAGCTAAAGGTCGCGATATCGCCGATAGTTCCCACATTCTTGCCCGACATTTGCGCGCCATGCGCCTGAGCACAATCCTCTATCAGGAACAAATCATGCTTTTCACAAATAGACTTAAGTGCCCTCGTATCACAGGGTTGCCCATAGAGATGAACTGCCATGATAGCCTTGGTCTTGGCGGTAATCAGAGACTCAATCTTACTCACATCGATATTGAAAGTATCGTCATCAATATCGCAAAAAACTACTTTGTGCCCAGCTGTCGTAACCGCCTCAGAACTGGCAATGAAGCTATTAGCAGGAACGATTATTTCAGACTCTGCATCCAATTCTAAAGCTTTTATAGCGATCTCCAATGCGTCCGTGCCATTGCCTACCATTATCGCATGTTTCGCGCCGATATATTGTCGGAAATTCTCCCGAAACCTGCCATACACCTTACCGCCGATGAAGGAGCAACTCGTGATCACCTCTTCAATCGCCTCGTCAATTTCACTTTTCAAAGCCGCATATTGAGCTTTGAGATCCAAAAATGGCACTTTCATTATATCTTTCATCTCCTCTATAATTCTCTGATTAACCTTGCCGGATTCCCCGCATACACGCCTTTTTTAGTAATATCTTTTGTCACTACAGAACCGGCGCCTATCACCGCTCCATCGCATATTTCCACCGGCAAAATCGTGGCACCGGAGCCAATAGACACATTATCTCCGATCAACGTATGCTCCCATAAAGAACTGTCGCCACGAGAAGGGCCGCCGCCTTTGAACAAGTCGTTCGTAAACATAACTCCATGACCTATAAAGCAATGCTTGCCGATCTTCACCAATTCACAGACGAAAGTATGAGACTGAATCTTCGTATATTCTCCAATCGTCACACCCTTCTGAATCTCAACAAAAGGACCGACAAAACAATTATCGCCAAGCGTGCATCCATATAGATTCACAGGCTTTACGATCTTCACATTCTCGCCGACCTGAATATCTTTAATCGACGCTTCCCAAAAAGTTATTTCTTTCATGATCTCCCCAATTTACATCTTTTAGGTTTAAACTGTAAAAACACCTCTTTCCCGGTCTCCACGGACTCATAGATAGCATTTATCAATTCCAGCGACCGCCGCCCCTCCATCCCGTCAACCAATGCCTTTTTCTTGTTTATAATGGCATCGCAGACGTTTTCTAAATAGCGCACATGCCCGAAGCCATATACATTTGGCGGCATTTCTGTGAGGCTGTCAATATCGTCATCTTCCGGGCTGTGATTCTCAAAATTCCAAACTTCAGTTTGATTGACGGCAAATCCGCCGATCACGACCGAACCTTTTTCACCCAAGATCGATAAAGAGCCTTCTAAGTCTTTGGGACGCGTGGCAGTAGTTGCCTCCACAATCCCCAAAGCCCCGCTCTTGAAGGTGATAATCGCAACGCCGGTATCTTCAGTCTCGATATCAACCAATGAAGTGCGGCTTTTTGCAAAAACAGATACGGGATCGCCCAGCATCCATTCCAAGAGATCGATGTGATGACTTGCCTGATTCGTGAAAACTCCGCCGTCGAGCGCCCAGGTGCCGCGCCAGCTGTCCTGATCATAATATTTCTGATGCCTACACCAGCGAACGCGCACCGTGCCTAACACGATCTTCCCAAAACGCCCGTCATCCAGTGCCTTTCTCAACCTTATCACCGGCAAATTATATCTATTTTGCTTCACAACAAAGAGCTTCACATGATTCTTCGCGCAGGTTTCAATCATATTGTCCGCATCGTCGAGGGTAAGCGCCATGGGTTTTTCCACCACAATGTGTTTGTGATATTTATTTACAATATCGATGGCGTGTTTGGCATGATTCCCGCTCTCGGTGAGTATCGCAACCACATCAACATCTTCCTTGCTCAGCATTTCATCGTAAGACTGATAATATGGCACGCCATACTTCTCGCCGGTCTTTTGCGCCTTTTCAATAATCTTGTCACACACAGAGACCAGCTTGGCATTTTCAATGTGATTTTTCAAAGCATCCGCATGCTTATCTACTATCCTGCCACAACCAACCAAGGCAAATCTAAGCTTCATTATTTCCTCTTTTCTCTTCATTTCACAGATGCTGTCAGGAGCTTCATCGATGAACCATGAAGTGGATCAATTTGTTTGGACAAAAGCTCACGCTCTTTGAGCCGGCTTTCATCATGTCTCGAAAAAGCAAGGGCGATATACGCGCATCATTCACTTTTTCCCATAAGAATCATGGAATCCCCGACGCTTCTTTCCGTCAAGCATAGATTTGAGAAATGACGTCGGAACCAACAACCTGTGCGCAGCGCATTCCCCTCTTGGGCGGGGAACGTCCTCGTTGCCCATGAACCCGCAAAAATCGTGCGCAGCACCACCAAACAACGCGAACGCAGTGAGCCAATCGCTAAATCAACTCGCACCGCGAGCACCACCTCATCACTTTCAAATTACAAACCAATTTACCGACCGAACCATTCTCTCAAAACGCGCCTGCCATACCGGTCTCCTACAGCAGGCGCGATCTACCCATTCCTTAATCTTCGCTACGGAGTTTCATTCCGCTTTATATGGACACAAGTCCACCTTTCTTAGTAATCACGAAAGCCAAGGATTGCGCGAAAATCATCGAATCTATCGCCAATCCACGCTTTGAATCTAAATGTTCCGACTTCGACGCGATATTGCATGTCTCTTAAGAAACGCATAACGCTATCTTTGATTCTTTTCCAAATCATGCGAACACCTCCCTAAAACTTACTACTTTGCCGGTTTCACAACACAGCTCTGCCCAATCATCGAACATCCTGAGCGCCTCTTCAAAGATCTTGACGATCGCGACCGAGACCCAGGACTTCATGATTCCCGGACTCATCCCGGGATATCCCTCGGCTCTCATCTGGCTATCGATGAGCTTCAGATTCTCCAAGAGAAGTTCTTTGATATCCACGTAGCCGTCCGGAATAGGTAATACCGAATCCACATCAGGCCAGTCCATGTCTTCTTCAAGATCTTCTTCATTTTTTGCCTCCAATTTGTTTAGTGATGCCAGTAGTTGATCCAAGATAGATTCATTTTTGCGCTTTTTGCTGAGCTGAGCCGCATTGCGCAGAACATTGCCCAAACGATCAAACAGCCCCGATTCTTTCACCTTTTTCATATAGCCGATGAGGCGATACAGATCGGTGAGTAATTTGCGTAAAGAAACCGTTGTGGCATTTGCCTCCCTATCCTGCTCTTCAAGCAAGGCGGGATCGCCCAAAACCCCGGGACAGAGCCCCTTTGCCCTATATTCACATCCCTCGCAGCAATTCCTATATACGGCAGCTGCCTTTTCATTGAACTTCGCTAAAGCGGCACAACAGACGTCGTCATACACCTTAGCTCTTCTGTGATCCCCAGCTCCGCGATTTTCAGAGCCGATCTCACTGTTACTGTGATTTTCAAAAGTTGTTTTCATTTTTTTGTCTCCTATTTTTTACTCGAAGACGGCACTTTTGATTTTTCCGCCTTCTACTTTTATATAGGAGCCCAAAAGTGAAAATTGTGGCCAAAATCGCGAACTATTTTTTTAGGGGTATCGTAAGTGATTGATAAATGAAGCCTGAAATAATTTCGACCTCGAAAATGTTATGTAAACTTGTGGATACTAAAACGCATTTTCATGTTTCAGGAAACAGGATTTTTTGACGGAAATTTTACTCACAGAAAAAGGAATGCCGAAAAAAAAGCACAAAAAAAGCGCCTGCTTTCTAAAACAAACGCTCGGTGGATTGCAAGCGTCCCCGCTTGCACTTAAAACTTGTGGATCGTAAACGTCCCCGTTTACGCTTTAATTACTCGTCAATACCGGTGGATCGTAAACGTCCCCGTTTACGCTTTAATTACTCGTCAATACTGGTGGATCGTAAGCGTCCCCGCTTACGCTTTAATTACTCGTCAATACTGGTGGATCGTAAGCGTCCTCGCTTACGCTTTTAAACATCGACACGAGGACGTGTCGAACCCAACAACCTCCCTTCATTCACTCTCCCCAAGCACATCCTCCAAACTACGATAAAAACTAAACGCCCAGCCCCTCTGTTCATCAACAAGCCCAGCCTTAACCGGATTATTCAGTATATATTCAACTGTATAACAATAATCTCTATCATTCCTAATTTGCCTATCAAAATAATCAGCTCTCCATAATGCCCCGGTCCGGTTATTCACCTTATTGATCTCTTTCGCAGTAAAGCTTTTTAACTTTTGAATGATATTACTTATTTTCGCCTGCACCACATCTTCTTCTGAACCGGGCTGAATCAACAGATGCACATGGTTTGGCATAATACAGTATGCACATAATTTGTAGAGTTTATTGTCATAATACTTAAAAGCATCTGCGACTATCTTTCCGTTTTTCTCTTCAGAGAGATCAATACCTGTCGGTAGATATCTTCCCAATTGTTCATCATATTTCTCAACAAGTTCACTATATTCTTGGACTAAACTCAAATTCTTTACGCCGGACTCTGTCTGTTTTATCTTATTCATGACTTCTTGCATTTCACAAATGTTACGCCTAATATGGACAGGCAGCTCTCCATCAAGCCGCCAAGTCAGAAAATAATAGCGACATTTTTCCTGATAATGTGGCAGATACCTACGATGCTGTTCTACTATTTCAGACATTTATTACTCTTTTTTTATGTGTTGAATTACAAGCGCCGCGTAATCATTTCGTTGGATCGTAAGCGTCCCCGCTTACGCTTTTAAAAACACTCGACATTCTCGGTGGATCGTAAACGTCCTCGTTTACGCTTTTAATGAGCAACAATACTGGTGGATTGCAAACGTCCCCGTTTGCACCTAAAAAACACTCGACACGGGGACGTGTCGAATCCAACAACCCTCAACCATCAGTCTTCCCCCTTCTTCTGCATCTCAGCAAGCTTCTTCTTCGCATCTTTCATAGCCTCTTCCCAAGGCTTTTTCTTGATCGGATAACCCATCTCTTCAGCAACTTCCACCATGCTTTCCCAAGCAATTTCCCGAAGCTTAGCCTCTTCGACTTCTTTCTCCAATGCCGCTATCTTTTTCTGCAGAGCCTTTAATTCTTTCTTTGCATCACTCATAATTCTATCCATCCTTTTCTACTAAATCTTTGTTCTTATCCATAATAAAACAAGTACTGAGGTCATTCACCACTTATGTTGAATCAAACCCACACAAACTTGATAAAAGGAAAGCGAAAAATAATTCTCACTCAAGAAAACTAAATGTTCGCACCGCTACTGCATCCCGGGCCGCTTATCACGCTGCGTCCCCCGCTTTGTTGAATAATCTCTATTTGTGTGGGGACAGTCTCCCTAAGAGCCGACACATGCGAAATTATCCCGATTATCTTACCGTCTTGCTTCAAAGAAGAAAGTGCATCGAGCGCCATGCTCAGAGCCTCTTCATCCAGCGTGCCGAATCCCTCATCCAAAAAGAGTGAATCTACGTTCACAGATGAACCATGCATGGAAGAAAGCCCCAGCGCCAAGGCAAGACTTACCAAGAAGCTTTCGCCGCCGGAAAGACTATTTGAGCTGCGAGATAGTCCGCCTTGATAAAAGTCTAACACATTTAAAGCAAGATTTCCATCTTTAGCTGATTCAAGTTTATAACGTTTTGAAAGTTTAGCTAACTGTTTATTTGCATGGACTATCATGTTTTGTAGGGTTAATTCCTGCACATGGTTTCGAAACTTGCTTCCATCGTACGAACCAATTAATTCCTTCAAATTACTCCAACGTAAGCTTTCTTTTCTTTGATTTTCTACATCTGCAAGCATGCCTTTATGTCGCTGTTTTGCATCTTCATTAATTTCCAGGTCACTAACAAGTCTCACTTCCCTATCTCTGTCTTTTTTGCCGGCAGCGTGGTTAAAGTTTATTAGAAAGATAAGCTCATCATGGGTTCTATCTGTTAACTTCTTCTCTTTTTCAATGGTCAGCAGCTCATTCTTTTCATTAAGAAATGTTTTAATCTGCAACTCACGGTCCCGCTGAATTGTAAGAGCACTCTCTATATCCTCTCTCTCTTTTAGAGGCAAGACCGCAGCCAAATAACTCTCTTCATCCGCAAAACCCTTTTCATGCATCTTTTCTAAGAATTTTTCATATCGAGATAAAATCAAGCTGTTTTGCTGCTCAATCTGGGTTTGAATCTGTTTGACGCTACCACTTAGTGTGTTAATATTATCTTTAAGGCTCTGTAATGCTTTCATGCTCACATCCAGCTTTTCTGTTGATGTTTCCTGTACAGCTATTGCCTTTCTTTCTTCTATATCACAATCTTTATTTTCAAATAGTTTAAATCTTTTCTGCTGGAGTTCACTAAGCTTTTCATTTTGTTTCTTTAATTCTCGACCGTGGATTTTGAGATTTTCTTGATAGTTTTTTATGTCAGCTTTGAGCGTTGTGATATTGTTATTTATCTTATTCAGACCTTTATTGTATTTATCTTTTTTATTTTGTTTGCTTAACCATTTATCTCTGCGGGATTCGAGATTGCTTTTGATGCTTTCCGAATCCTTTATTTCTATAATGCCAAACATATCAAGATCTTCCAAAAGTGTTGTTTCCGTTTTCTTTAATTCAGTAGTAGTTGTAGATATTGCTTGCTTGTTATCTTTTTGAACTTTTTTAAGCGTTTGCAAATCGTTTTGAAGCCGGGCATGACCAATCTTCAGCGCGCCTACATTTTTAGAGGCGGTACTTAACCTTTGTTTTAGTTCACCGATCTGCTTTTCTAAAGCGCTAAGTTCGTTGATTGCATCATCTATAGCTTTTTTTCGTCTTTGCGATGCATCCACTTTCGGCACAGTCCCTTCAGAATAAGGATGATCTTTTGAACCGCAAAGAGGACAGGGATCGCCAAGTTTTAAGTCATCCCTTTTTTGACTCAAGCTTTGAATAAGCTTGCGGTTTGTAATCTCTTCATTAATCTTATCCCGTTCTTGCAAAAGCTCATGCAAACTTCGACTTGCACTTTGTTTTTCCTCTTGTTCGAGCAGCTTATCCCGCAATCTATCTTCTTCTTTTTCTGCCTCCTCCAATAGTTTGTACGAGTCTTCCACCTTAATTGATAACTCCGAGATTTGCTTTTGATATTCTTTTTCATTTTCGATTAGCAAGTTGTTTTGATTGGCTTTTTGCTCTAAGCCGTCCAGCTTGATGGATATAACTTCCAACTGCGCAATGAGTTTGGCATCCTGAGCATTGTTTCTTTGATAATCGTTAATTGCATCCAATTGCTTTTCTTTGGCAATTTTATTTTCCTCTTCCGAGGTTAAGCTCTTCTGCGCCTTAGTTAAGTTACCGGCAGCAATTGTAACGCTGCTTTCCCTTTGTTTAATGGCTTCACTTTGGCTTTTAATCAAAACATCTTTTTCGCGCACATCTCTCAAGATTAGCAAAAGCTTGTTACGGACTTCGTCTGCTTTTTCTTTTATCAGCCTATTGTTTTCCGCTTCTTTTTCGAGCGTTGGCAGATTCTCATTCTTCTGATCGATTTCAGTTTGCTTTAGAGCTCTTTCCTTCTCATTTTCCTCTTTCTGGCTCTTTACGTCTTGCCAAGATGAGTAAAGTGTTTCCAAATCATTGGCGCGCTTAGCTTTTTCCAATCTCTCTTTTTGAGGCTCAAACTCCTGTTTTTCTTTTTCTAAAGCAGTCTGTCTTTTTTCTAAAGATTCTATTTCATCTTTTGTTTTATCAATAGATTCGAGCCAATCAATACCTGCCTCTAACTGCGATTTATTTTTATCCAATCGTTTTAAAGACGCCCTGATCTCGCTAAGTTCCGAATTGATCTCGCCCTCCTCCTCTTCGCTTAACAGTTTCACCCCATCCAGCAATCCCAACATTGTTTCCAACTTTTGATTTTCCTCTTTATCTCGCAGGAAAACTTCTTTAGATATTCTCTGATATATTTCCGTTTGCGTAATTTGTTCCAATATAGGCGAACGCTCATTTTTATCGGCTTTTAAAAACTTGTCGAAAGAGCCTTGTGCTAAAAGCATAGAGCGAGTGAAATGAGCGAATTCCATGCCCGTGAGTTGAATAATCTTTTGTTGAACTCTTGTGGCGTTTTCCTCCATCATCTCTTCCGAAGGCAGCTTAATCAAACGCCTTTGCACTCCTTGAAAACTTCCGCCCGGTTTTCTTCTCGCCTTGTGTTGATACCAATAGCTTCTAAAGCTACCCTCTTTACACTTAAAGTCTACTTCAGCAAAGCATTCACCCGTATTACGCGACATGATCTCGTTCGAAGTGCTGGTGATGGCTCCCAGGCGCGGAGTTTGCCCATATAGCGCCAAGCATATCGCATCCAGGATAGTAGATTTCCCGCTACCCGTGGGTCCAACTATGGAGAAAATCCCGTTTTGTTCATACTGCGGATTCGTAAAATCAATTATCCACTCACCATTAAGCGAGTTCAAGTTTTTAAATCTTAATTTCAAGATTTTCATCTTCCATCCCTTCTTTTTCTGCGCGCTTATCTTCACTTTGTATCATATCCAAAATCTCGTGATATGCGCTTCTGAGTTCATCCTTTTCATCTTCCGGCGTGTTTTTATTATCCATAAGTCTTTCAAAAATATCCAAGGGGTTCAGCTCACTTAACTTTTCACCATCATATTCGGCATCCATCGCAGCATCCGGCAAACGGCTATTTTTAAAACAGAGGATTCGCATATCGGTATCTTCGACCATCGTTTCCAAGGATTGCATCAAATCGCCAATATGACTTTCGCCGGTGAACTCCACTTCCAGCCACGCATCTGTTCCTTCGATAATCAAACTATCTATGCGCTCCAAGATCTGCTCACGGTCTCCGCTGATGCGCAATAATTCTCGAAATACAGGCAATTCCAACAATTCAAGCAAGGGTTTTCTCCCCTCAAATTCTACAATGCACAGCGATTTCTTTTGATCCGATTCTTTGAAAGTCATCGCAATGGGCGAACCGCTATAACGAGCAAATTCGTTGCCTCCAACCGCCTGCGCAGAATGGATATGCCCTAAGGCGAGGTAATCAAATCCGGCAGAGATTTCCCCCGGCTCAACGTGCGCCAATGAACCCACATATAGAGGGCGCAATTCATCACCATCAATCACTTTCCCACCGCGGGTATAAAGATGTCCCATCCCAAAAATAGGTATATCCATTCCCAACTCTTCACGCCGCTTTTCTGCCAAGTCCGCTACATCTCGATAATGCGAGATAATTCCCTCTGTCAGCTCCCTTTCGGCATCCTGAAAAGATACTCCTGCCCTGCCTCGCCGAATGTCGCGCTCTCGCAAATATGGCACAGCGCAAACGATGGCTCGCGGCATACCACCCTCGTCTTTGATGGTGATTATTTCATCTTCAAGATTGTCACTAATCGCACCAACCACATGGATATTCAGAGATTTCAGTATGCCCTTTGTAGCCTCTAACAAAGAGGGGGAATCATGATTTCCGGCGATTATCACTACCTGACAATTTCCTTGTCCGGCTATGCGAGTCAAAAAGCTATAATACATTTCCTGTGAAAGATTTGAAGGCGTAGAACTATCGAAAATGTCTCCTGATATCAAAAGCAGATCGATATCCTTTTTCAGGATGACATCTGCCAGATATTCTAAAAAACTCCGGAACTCATCATGACGCCTCCGGGAATATAGACTGCGCCCCAAATGCCAGTCTGAGGTGTGTAATATGCGAAATTTGTCTTTGGTAATGGTTTTATCCATCAAATCTCTCCTTCAATGTTCAATGCGGTCGGTGGGCAGCACACATCACCGTTTGTGCTATAATTTTCGATACGGGGACGTGGCAAAAACAACAACCCCACGCTTATATCATATATCAGTATTTTATCTTAATTATCCTGCTCTTCTTGCCAGATACTCTATTCCGTGTTTCTTGAAATCAGGGAAAGTGGGAAACTGCTTGTCTGTAGCATTCATTATTCTGTGCTGATCGTCACGTCCAAGACTCATAAAATCGTCAAACACTACAACATTTTCTTTGCTAATATTTTCAAGCTTAAAGGTCTGCTCGCATATAGTCACAAGTCTTGCTTTGCTCGTATCCTTAACTCCGTATAAATAAATCTCATTTTTGCTTTTAATGCAATAGTCAACCATATATTCTTCTTTTCCTTCAAGAGGATAAAGCTGTTTTATCACATCAAAATTACGTGTTACTTCCTCATCTATGAATTCATCTAAATGTTCATAAAACAGGTTTTGAACAATCTCCCTTTTAAAATAAGACATAGTAGAAACACGAATAACGGCATTCCCAAATCTTATCAATTCTTTATACAGATTCTCGGAATGCGATAAACAAGAGATTACATCACCTTCCAAATCCAAACCGTTTGATTTTATCATTTCATATAATATGCGTCTTTTGTTTTCTGTATTTACTTCAAATGTATAAGACAGTTTCATTAGAGTCAATCCTGCATCACTAATACGGAACATATTGTTTCCTAAGGCTTCAATATATATGTCTATCATGTCACCGTCTTCATAATATATTGGCAGCCAAACTTGAAGTTGGCTTTCTGTAATATGTCTTGTATTCACATTACGATTCGCCTGATCGCGTAAATTTTGGATAATATTATTCATAAGTCCCCCAAGGGTATCTCAGTCTGGTCAATCTCGGGAAAATAAGTGAGACAATTCACAATATTTAATTTCTCTACAGCGTGTATGAGCGCACTTTTCAAATCATCATATTCATCTGTTATCTCTATGTGATTCAACTTATTTTGACTGCCTTCTTCTCCTATCTCTATGTGGAAATGAGGATAATAATGATGATCTTCAATTGAATCTAACTTGGTTTTATTGGGACCATTAAACCTAATAAGTTGTACAGTTCCAAGCGAACCAATATAATTTAAGCCTATCGAAAAGTTTTGATCAAACGTAGTATGCTGTCTAATATATACTTGAAACTTAGCATCAACATTAGTTGCACTAAGATTCAACATCGCACGAAAACTAGATCCGTCTTGTTTCATGCCTTTTGCTGGAGTTTTATCCAAGATCTTTTTTTCTGTTTCAATCAACTCTTGAATAGAAAAACCATCTAATTTTTCTTGAAGGCTCATATTTATTACTCCTATTTCCTTAACATATCAAAAACAGTAAATTTCAAATATTAGCACAATTGCCAACAATTTACTTTGATGTCTCATGAGGGTACAGCTTATTCTCTTGCTATTCACTTTCTATAATATGGTCTTACAATTATTAGCATCATTATTTATTGCTATTGTTAAGTCAAGAGTTTTCATAAAAAGATACCATTATTTTAACAAGAAGACTTGTTGTCCGTGACTTTTAGCGGACTGCACACGTCTTCGTTTGCGCCATTATTATCGATTAGATGAAGTAGATTACTTAGTTGGGACATAATACTGCATTCTTTAAGGTGGTGTTTGTATAATACACATTTTAAACTACATAGTATCTGTTTTGTTAATTTTGCATCAATTTTCACGTGCAATTATTTTATTTCAGATTCCACACTCCCTCATAACCTCATGCGTTGCCGTCTCTTACCTATTGGACACAGCTTATCGTAAGGTCATGATATGCTCATGGCTATGACCACATCATGACCATATCATCACCAGAATCCTATAAGGAAGCCATGCGAAAAACATAAAATACTACAATTGAAAATACCATCTACAAAGAAAAATAAATGGCCATCTAAGTAGAAGGAAAGCCCAGTCCAAATCACCTACTGGATAACAACATCCATTCTCTCAAAAAGCTGATGCATCAAAGAATAAGAATATCTCTCGCTCGCCACTCTTTCTTTATTCAATATTCTTTTGGCATTCCTAATAGCACCCGCTGTCTTATCTTTCAGAGCGTTATAAACGCTGGCCTGATAACGCCCATCTGTCGAATATCCGGGCATAAGGTTAGGGTTATCAAGCTCTTTTACAACATTTTCACACTCCAATATATACTTATCTGTGTAAACAAAATGCAAGAGGAACCAAAACTCTATGCACGGCATTGACTCTATGAAATATATATTCGCAAAAATCCCACAGAGCTTTTCCTTCAGGTCATTATACTGACGCAAAAGTTTATTTCGATGTATAACATCCATATCAAACACGACAAAGACGTCTATCGATAAATTTTTGGGCAATCTTTTCACATCTTGTTCTAAGTTTTGCATGATTCTTTTCAGGTCGCCTTTAAGCACGGGCTTATAATCAACCTTTATCCCCCTATATCTATCGTTGAATGCAGCTCTTAGATAACATTCTTCCGTATTTCCTTCACGATATATATGGACTAATCTCTTTAAAGATTTATTAGCTCTTGCCATTTTCACCTCTTAATATCCCACCGATATTTGGGGAGCCACCAATTAAGCCTAAACGATAGATTTCTCCGATTAGATGATCATCATCAATGTCATAATCAGTCAATCTAACTAACTCTGTCCCTCCATTACTCTTTCTGTCGGTAATCCAAATTGCATCATGGCGAATCAAATCATTCATGTTTAAGATAGATGTGTTCTGTGATGTGAAAACCAGTTGACTTTCATTTGAATTGCTAAGATAGGTTGCCAAAAAATATTTGATTAGATCTTCATGCATAGATCGTTCTATCTCATCAATACAAACGGTTTTTCTTTCCTTTTGCATCCAACAGAGAAATCCACAAAGCTCAAGAAAACGTATTGTGCCCTGAGACTGTTCAGATAGTTTGAGTCTATAATTACCGTCAGCTATTGTATGATGTAAAAATATGTCCATTCTTTGCACTTGTTCGGGCAATTCGCGCTCCATTTCTTTTGCCCATAACTTCAATATTTCTGCTTCAGGATGTTCATCAAAAGGCACATCTTTCTTTTCGACCTCTATATCGCTCACAATAAAATCTGCATTCTGCAACTGCTTCACATAAAAATCTTTGAGGTTAGTGCCTTCTGTAGAACTAAGAAACTTTTCCACATTCCAGGGAACTAAATCAGTTTGCGGCATAACAATAGGCGCCATATTATTTTTAAACCAATTGTAGGCCTCCTGCATGGGACCAGAATAGTGATATTCCTTAAGTCTCGTCAATATGGACTGCGTGTGTATGGTGAGCTCAAGATTTCCTCTCAAACTCTCATTTGCTTCACTTCCGGGCCAGCCATAATGATAACTTATGTCGCTACCGGATACTTCACCCAATCTGTAGTATATTTTCTCATATTCTTTGCCACTGCTACGGCTGAGGTGCTCACTCACAATCATTTTTGTATTCAAACAAAGCTCATATTTATATACCATATTCTCATAGACATATTCAATCTCGAAATAAGTATCTTTACTTCTATCCAAATCAAATGGAGTGATCCCTGTGGGCTTATCTTTATCTGCGCCTTTATTCAAAATAAAGTTTCTTAAAAACTCGATCGCACGGATTGTATTTGTCTTGCCGGAAGCATTTTTACCATAAATCATGGTCATCTTAAGTAAGCGCAAATTCAGTTCCGGATATTCTTGAATATAATATTCCTCGAACATATCAGATTCAGTTGCCCTGAAGTCAAGACACACCTCATCTCTTAATGAACGGAAGTTTTTTACTTTAAATCTAATTATCACTATATTTCTCCTTTTTACATACGTCAATTGAGGATTGCTGAACAATTGACGTCGGCGCGTTAAATTGTTTCACTATTCTTTCTAACATATTTTTAAGTGTTGATGCACGGTAAAATGTATTACTTAAATTGTCAAAGCTTTTGTTTTAAATCTTACAAATATTTTAATCCATAAGCTGCCGATAGATAGTAAACGCCCTCGTCTGCACTTTTAATTATCGACATGGGGACGTGTCGAATCCAACAACCCTCAACTGCGATAAATAATCTTAGAAATCCACTCAAAAAAAAGCGCCAAGAGCATCACGCCAATAAAGACGCACACTCCTCGCGCTAAATCACTTTGCCACCAGGTTATCTTCTTTTCATTTGCTTCCCTCATCGGGATTCTCCTATTCCACCTTATATACCAACTCTCTCATCACAATCTCACCACTTCAACAACTCATCAATCTCAATATCCTCAAACACCTCAGGAATACCCTTAGTATAAAACCTCATATTCTCCTGCGGATCCTTCCCCTCAGCCTGAAATATATCAAAAAAAGTCTCAAACCGCTCATCAACTCCACCTTCAATATTCTCAGGTTTAGAACAATACTGCCAATGCCCCGGACCACCAATCCCCACCACCACGCTCACCTTCACATCCCCCTTCCGCGCCAACAATATGCTTCTCCACACCATATCATCCGGCGGCAAGCTATAGCCCATAAATATAATATGCTTCGCATGTTGCAGCGATGCATTGATATCCGACTGTATAATCCGCAGCGCAGGCGGGGCATTACTCTTCACCGCACTTTGCATCACCAACATCGTATCCTTGAGCTCTGTTTCGGCATCGCAATACAAACACGAGATGACGTCATGCCTGCCTTCTTTAACGCTCCTCTCCTCCAATTCTGTGCGATCCACAATCTTCCTGAAAGCCGGCACTAAACTCGGCGGAAACAGCGATTCCGACCCTTCATCCCAATCATCACCAAATGAACCATTCATTGAGCCACAATTTGGACAGCATCGCCAGGCAAGACAACCATGCGGATAATAATATTTCCCCATCCTCACGATTTTGCCGTGATCATAGTCGGGGTCGTTAATCCTCTGAACTACCGTTTCATTATAGGGATACCAAATCTTTTCCGTCAGCTCATCGCCAGGACCGCGACGCAATTCCCGCAAGCCCATCATAATCGCAAAATCATTGAAGAACTTCAACCTGATATGCCGCCCCGCAAAGCAGTCATTGCGCGGATCATCGTTGAAATCTTTATGCGCATTGAAAATCATCCAATTCAAGAAATGATCCCAGTTCAGCGAAATCACCGCATAAGAAAAAAGATAAAAGTCCCGCTCGTTTTGAGGCAAATCACGCCTATCCTCTCCTTCCTCTTGCATATATGAAGCAAGTCCGGCGGCGAAACTCTTATATTTTCTAATGACATCACGCTTGGATTCCAGTGCATTCAGATAAGCTCCCGTCATGGATGATACTACCAGCATAATCAGAGCATTACGCGCACCCAGCAGCCTGCGCGATTCCAAAAGAAGATCCCCACGCTCTTCCTTGATAACAAGACCTTCGTTATTCCCAACATGATAGTCAATCAGATTGAAAACCGTCATAACGATGGTTCTTTTATTTTTCGTGCAGAGTCTCAAGAGCTGTTTTAATGCTGAGAAATCGTAAGTGTAACGAAGGTTTACAACAAGATTGGTGACATCATCTTCGCTACTCAACTTAAAGAGCTCCCGAGCTTTATCACGCTGTGAATCGCTGATATTTGTGACCATGCGCTCGGAAAATGAATCTGCATTTATATCGTCATCCAAGATATAAAGAAGGTCTGCCATCTCCTCAAGATAAGTCCCGGTAAAAAAATCAAATTCTTCAAGCTTCTCAGGATAGTCTTCCTCTTGAGAGATCTCTGAAAGCTTGATAAATAGTTTGCCTTGTCTTGCCGTAGTTGGAAAGCCGAGTTCACAGGTAGCTCCAGCTCCCCAAAACATAACTGTTTCAGGCCATTTTGTGGTTTGTGTCATTCTATGGGCTCAATAGAGATAATTCTCAACTTTGTCTCGTCTTCGGTATCTTCAGACACTGTGAATTTCAGTTTTATTTTATTGTTAATCCAGTATGGCACAACAGATACCAAAAAAATGTTGTCACTTACGGTAAAGCCTTTTTTTCTATTAACCAAGAAGCCGAAATAGTCCCTTTCAGGGTCATTTACAAATACAAGATATTTCTTCTTATCAACTACTACTTCAAACTCACTAAGAGGCTTGATGTAAAATTTAATACGATTATTAATAAAGTCATACGATACGTTTTCAATCGAACCATGTGTATAATATTTTGGCATCTTTTCTCCTTATATTTTGTTTTCAAACATAATTAATCAGAATTAAAACAAGTTAGATATCATCTAAACTCGGCTTAAAGAGCTAATGCTTCACAGAATAACGTCTTCAACTCATCAAGCTTTTTATCTGGGATATCCCCATCTTCTAAAGCCTTCAACACCGATAGAGGCTTTCTATCGCTACGCTTATCTTCGACTATTCCTAAAAAGTCCTCTAAACACCCTCCAAAAAACTTTATATCAGCTACCGTAAATTCATTTTTATGAGATTCCATAAACATATTTATCACACCATGATGCTTTTCCTGATTATCGTCATCAAGAATTACGCCATGTTTTATTCCAAATGCTTCCAAAAGCCTCATATATCGATGTGCGTTGTATTTCCCCAGCATATTAACAACCAGTATTCTCTTTTTTGCTAAATCATTCCATCTGTCCGACAATAACAAATTGAACAATGCTCTTTCAGTGGCTCCTTCAACCAGCAGAACCAAATCTGCAAAAAACATAGATGCTTTTTCAGTATCCAACCACATTTGATATCGAAATCTGTCGAATTGTGCAGCTGAGTCGTCAGAGATATCGCCTCTCAACATTTGTTTTGCTTTGCTTTTATCTGCAGCAGCAATATTAGAATCATTTACAAATGCTTGAATTTCATCAATAAAATCAATACCTGCGGATGTCAAGTAGCGCTGTGAATTCTTATCTAATTGATAAAATTCGCTAACACATGATTCTTTTTCGACTTTAATAATCTGATTGATTTGGTCATTATTCTTGCTTATGAAGGTTGGCGAGTGAGTTGTCATAATCACTTGCCAATCGTCCATCTCAGCAAGTTTACGAAGATTATATGCCATAAGTTCTTGCTGAGATGGATGTAAAAAAGCTTCCGGCTCTTCGAAAAGAAGAATCTTAGTCTCGGACGAGAATTCTTTTTTGCTACTTTCTTTAACCTCTTTTTGAGATGCAGCTATTTTTATTATTTCATAAATCAAAGATCTTTGAAACCCCTCTCCATAATTCCTCAGCTCAATCTCTGAACCTAATTTTTCATCAAAGAAAGAAGTTTGAACTAATGATTTTGTGATATCCTCAAATTTGATAGGATTAATATTTAATTGAAGTCTTATTTCCCAATCTGATAATGAGCGGTTTATTTCTTCAGATATTTCAAAAAATGCTCCATCACTGTTGACACTTACTTCAGTATTCAAATCCTCAAAAGCATTGACTAACTTCTCATAAGCAGTACTTTGGCTTACAACCTTTTTAAACAGTGTGTTTATTGTCTCCCTAAAAGGTGAAGGACCTGAAGTTTTCATCTGATCAGATGAAAGACTTATCGCTGGCACATAAATAACCTCACCAGCTTTGGCAATACCAACATTTTTTGCACCATAAAAAAGTTTTTCATTTTCCACTTCATCAACAATCGCATAAATATTGCTTTGAGTTGATTTTGCTTTTTCTCCTTTAAATCTACGGATAAGTATCAGTGTATTAGGGTTATTTTCATTCTTATAGTCGTCTGCTAAATTATTCCATTCACTATCAGTTAAACTAAAGTAAATCTTAACCCAAGCCGAATCATCTATGGCATCAGATTTAGGAAAATCAGCATTGGTCCACCTAAGATCATCATAAAATGCTCTAATGGCATTAATAACATTACTTTTCCCCGCATTGTTGGCTCCAACCAACAGCGTAGAGTCATCAATTTTTAAATCTGCATCAATTATTGACCGATAGTTATGAATAATAATTCGAGTAATTTTCATAATAAAAGCTCCTTCTTTTTTTGGTAAAATGAAGTGGATTACTTCGTTTGGACAGAATACTGCATTCTTTAAGGTGGTTTATCTTACATTTCTTGAAAGAAGAAAGG
>DUNQ01000100.1 GCA_012839325.1 Candidatus Cloacimonadota bacterium | reverse complement strand
TTTGAAGGCAAGACCACGGGCATGCCGCTTTGCATAATAGTGCGTAATACAGATCACAAAAGCGCAGATTATAGCGCAATCAAAGATATATTCCGCCCCGGGCATGCAGACTTTTCGTGGTTCAGCAAATACCTCATTCACGACTATCGCGGCGGTGGGCGCTCTTCAGGGCGTGAAACCTTGGCGCGCGTGATAGCCTCCAAGCTCAGCGAAAGCATCTTGGGCGAGATGAAGATTATTGTCACCACGCTCTCTATAGGCGAAATAGTGAATCCATGCCCCGGCGCGAGCGCAAAGAATCCGCATCATTGGACGGACATAGAGAGTTATCCAAAGCTCTTAGACTATTTAGACGAAGTAAAAGCAGATAAAGACAGCGTGGGCGGAGTCTTGGGAATTCGCGTCACGAAAGTTCCCACCGGCTTAGGCGATCCCATCTACGAAAAGCTTTCGGCAAATATCGCTAAAGCCATGCTCTCCATCGGCACAGTGCGCGGCATTCTCTTTGGAGATGGCAAAAGACTGGCGCGAGCTAAGGGCAGCCAGGTGAACGACAGATTTTTGGAAGACGGCACTATGACAAACCATCATGGCGGTATCATAGGCGGCATCAGCACCGGTCAAGACATCTATTTTGAGCTGTATATACGTCCCGTATCCTCCATCGGCAAAAAGCAATCTGCGCTTACCAAAGACGGCGAGATAGTAGAGATAGAGCTAAAGGGCAGACACGATAGCTGCCACATCCCGCGCATCATCCCTGTGGTGGAAGCAATGCTAAAGCTGGTTCTTGCGGACGCGGTTCAAGCGCAAAAACTGATAGACGGCAGCAGGCAAGACCTGGATGGCTTCCGCGAAACGCTCGATAAGCTGGATGAGGAGCTGCTGCTCACACTTTATCGCCGCAGAGAGGTGGTGAGAGTGGTGAAGGAATATAAGCTTGAAAACAGCCTCCCTGCGAGGGATATGGCAAGAGAGGAGGAGATCATGGATCGCGCGCAGGAGATCGCCAAAGAGTATGATCTGGATCCTGAGCTTGTGCAAGAATTGATAAAACTAACTTTAAGGATATGTGCAAAATGATTATAATCTTTTCCTCGCCATATATGGAAGATTTCATAGATTCCAGCATGAAGCACAGAATGCACGAATTTCGCCTGGATCTCAGCGGCGATTTGAAAGAGGTGAAGTGGCATAAATTCAACCAATTTACAATCCTGACCAATAGGGGGGAAGATCCTGATAAGCAGATCTTTAAGCGCATGCTCTCCTCGAAGGCTATGATAGATTTGGACATAGAGGAATATCAAGAATATGCCGAAGAAGTGCCGTCCGAGCGCCTTATCCTATCCACACATCTTAGAGACTTCGATCAAAAGCAGATTGAGGACTTTTTGGACACATCCATAGGGGCGAAATATTATAAGCTAATCTTTGAGCCAAAAAGCTTTTCTGAGATGACAGCTTGCGCAAAGATGATAGCCGCGCGCCCGAATCGTAAATACATCTTTAACGCCTTAGGTAAGTGGGCTTTCTTTCAACGCACATTCTTTTATCATTTCAATTCGATCGCTGCATATTTTGCCCTGATAGAGCCAGTAGTTCATAGCCAGCCAAACTTTTGGGAATTCACTAAAGTGCTTGCTATTTCCCAGCTCGAAAACATTGTGCTGCTCATCGGAGGCGGTGATCTAAGTAAATCCGGCAGCATGACCTGGGGCAACGATTTTTATTCCGATGAAGAATTGCAAAACATGATGAGGCCACCAAAATCCATGATTGATGGAGAGGAATATCTGTCTTTGCCCAAGGAAAAGCACTATGCTTATCTTCCCGCGCCCATAAACGACATCGCCGAGCTGCATGAGGTGCTTGACTGGTTAAAGAGTCAAAACGCTGAGCACAATGTCTTTGGTCTTGCCATCACCTCGCCATTTAAACATGAGATGGCAAAATATCTGGGTAGTCATCGCCATGGTGTAAACACGGTTGCCTTTTGGAAAGAGAAGACTTTTAAAAACAGCTATCATGAAGGCTTTGAGAGCTTTGTGAGCTGCACAAATACGGATATAGCGGCTTTGAGCCATATACTGAGAGATATGAAGATAGCAAAAGATGCGTTGGTACAGCTCTATGGCAGCGGGGACTGCGCTTACGCTTTTGCTGCACAGCTAAAGAGACAGGGTTATACAAAGTTGTATCTTAATGCGAGAAACAAAGAGAAGCTAAAAGAGCTGAGCGCAACGTTAGAGCTGCCTATGCAAGAGCTTGAAAAGTGTGATCTACTAATAAATACTACTCCTTTGGGCATGCAGGAGGAAGATGATCTTTCGGTCTTGCCGGAGTTTTCTGCTTTGATAGATCTTGCAATTTTGGGAAACAATGAATCTAAGCTCATAGATATCGCTTACGAAAAAGATATTCCATTTGCCGATGGTGAAGATTTTTGGGTAATTCAACATATATTTCAGAGAAAGGAGATTGACGAGGCCGCTTTCTAAAGCTACCCAAGCTCTCCTTGGCATAATTGTTTTAAAAAAAGCACTGCTAAAGCTCCGGATACTTTGTCCTTAAATACCAGCCATTTAGACAAAACCGCTTAGAGTAATACTTCACCTAAAACATAGGACAAAGCCATCCCTTTCAAGCTAAATCAAAAAGTCCGACAAGGAGTGTTGCCGGACTTTCAGGATATTAAGATTCAAAAAATAAAAATACTTAATTGCCTGTTACAATGGTTTCATACTTCATGACAAATATTATCCATGTAGTATTGTGATCTACTGTTGAGATTTCGGTAATGCCTGCGTTTCTAGCAGCTTCCACTATGGCAGCCTTGTTGTTCTTGGCCGGGGGGAAACCGAACCATGAAGTCTGTGTGAATACTCCAACCTTCTCTCCGATGGGGTTTGAGGTTGCGGCAACAGGGCGGTTCATGGTGCAAGCACTTACGAGCATTAACACCACCATGACAGATAAGAGTACAATACGTCTCATCATTTTCTCCTTTGTTTATTTTTACACTTTCGTGTATTTCAAAAACCTTGTAAGAGCTTCATTTTTCCGATCTCAAACTCAATAGTATCAATTTTTAGCAATTGTTAAATATCTGTCAAGAAGAATTCTCTGCTTGTGTGGGTGGTAAAGCCAAAAAGTATCCCCCTTGGCTATTAACCTTCTCTGCGTGCTTGATGAATCTGTCAACCACAAAAGGCGGA
>DUNQ01000014.1 GCA_012839325.1 Candidatus Cloacimonadota bacterium | reverse complement strand
TGTCCGTCCAATGATGCGGATTCTTTGCGCTCGCGCCGGGGCATGGATTCACTATTTCGCCTATAGAGAGCGTGGTGACAATAATCTCCATCTCGCCCAAGATGCTTTCGCTTAGCTTAGAGGCAATCACACGCGCCAAAGTTTCGCGCCCTGATGAGCGTCCGCCGCCACGATAGTCATGGATGAGGTATTTACTAAACCAGGAAAAGTCCGCATGTCCGGGACGGAATATATCTTTGATTGCGCTATAATCTGCGCTTTTGTGATCTGTATTACGCACTATTATGCAAAGCGGCATGCCCGTGGTCTTGCCTTCAAAGACCCCGCTCAATATCTCGATATCATCATCTTCACTGCGCGCGGTGGTATGTTTGCTTTTATATTTGCGTTTATTTAAGGCTTGTTTTATCTCTTCAAAAGGGAAGTCTAAATTAGGAATTGGGCTGTCTATCAGCAGCCCGATAGCAGGCCCGTGAGATTCACCAAAGCTGCTGATGCCAAATATCTTAGAAAGTTTATTTGAGGGCATGTTCGTAGATTATAATCTCGTTCTTATACTCCTCTGCAAGTTCTTCAAGATGGCGGTTTAGGTGATACTCTTTTTCTACCTTTACGAGCTCGGATGCCAGGCTCTCTTTGATCTCTTCAAAGGGGATGCAGCAACTACACTTCTTTTCTGTAAGCAGCAGAATGTGATAGCCTTCGGGACTGCGGAAAGGCTGACTTATCTCGTTTAATTTCAGAGTAAAAGCCACTTCGTCTATCTCTTTGAAAAGCTGACCTTTGGCAAAAAAGCCGAGATCACCGCAACAGTCGCCGGAAGGGCATTGACTGCGGCTTTCACAGAGCTTGAAAAAATCTTCGGGAGTGCTTATCTGCGCGCGTATCTTTTCTATGCGCTCCTTGGCATCTTCACCTCTTATAAAGATGTGGGAACAGCGCACCATGTCTTCGCTGCAAAAGTGGTGGGGGTTTTCTTTATAGAATTCAAACAGTGTTTCTTCTGAGACTTGAGATTCCGTGGGGAAGATTTCGCTGAGGTATTTGCGGATGATGATATTGTTTCTGAGCAGTCTTTCCATCTCCTCGGCTTGCATCTCCTGAAGCGCACCTGCGGGTAAACCGAAGGGATTCGCTTCGTCCAAAATCTCAAGCAGGGCTATGTCGAACTCCTCATCTGTCGCCACAATCCCTTTTTGCATTGCCTTTGCTAAAAGCAAACATCTATTGATCAGGCGTTTAAGCGCGCTATCCACATCGCCGCCACAGCTGAGTTCTCTCTTTATATCTTTATCAGAAATATGTAGATTTACAACTTTTGCTACTACTTGCACTGGTATCCTCTTGTTTTAATTAATTATTAGGGGCTTTATTTCCCCTGTGATATCAGATAATCTAAAGCTGATTGTGTCCAATGTCAAATCAAATCTGATCTTCCTATACCAAGTGCATTGTCTTTTCGCATAGTTTCTATGGTGCTGAGCGGCAATCAGGGCACAGCCTTCAAGGCTTTCTTCCTCTTCAAAATAGGGGCGGAACTCTCTATAGCCCAAGCTGCTAAGCCCGGGATCGTCCCAAGAGTATCCTTGTTTTAAAACGCCGGAGATCTCCTCTATCAGCCCCGCTTCCACCATCCTCAAAAGTCTTTTATTAATGCGCTCATATAAAACCTCCCGCGGCGGATTTATCAAGATGCGATAGGCATTATAGCGAGATTCTTTTTTCTGATCTTGCCAATGAGCGCTGATGGTCTTGCCGCCGGCGTGATAGACCTCCAAGCCGCGTAGGATGCGCTGTGGATCATTACTGCTTACTTTTGCGGCAAAGGCTGGATCGATCTCGCTGAGTTCCTTATATAAAGCCTCCCTGCCCTCTTTCTCCATACGGAGCTTTAGCCTTTCTCTTATCTCCGATGGAATTGGCGGATGGCTGAAAAGTCCTTCCAATAAACTGCGCACGTATAGCCCAGTTCCGCCGCAGATTATGGGCATCTTGCCTCTTGCTTTGATATCGTCAATAGCGGCGGATGCATCGCGTATGAATAGCCCCGCATTGTAGAACTGATCAGGGTTTATGATATCTATAAGATGATGCGGAACAAGGCTCAGCTCCTCTTTCGTGGGCTTTGCCGTTCCTATATTTAGATACCTATATATCTGCCGGGAATCACAGTTGACTATCTCGCCACTGAGCTCCTCGGCAAGTTGCAAGGCAAGAGCGGATTTCCCCGATCCTGTAGGCCCCTCAATGGTGATTATCATAGCGTGCGTTTGAATTTCTTTTCAAAGTCGGCAAGCGTCATCTTCACGATCAGCGGTCTGCCATGCGGACAAAAATAAGGCACCTGACAGGCAAATAGGTTGTTGATCAAGTCCAACATCTCCCTGCGGCTTAGTTTCTCATTTGCCTTCACCGCAGCTTTGCAGGCGATGGACTTGGCAAGGGAATCCCTAAAGTCTGTATTGGTCTGCATCTCCGTCTCAAGTTGCTGAAGGATATCTATGAAAACCTGCCCGCCCTGGAAGTCGCCCAATTCAGCGGGTATTTCTTCAATCACTATGGAATCGCCGCTAAATTTCTTGAGCATAAAGCCCACTTTGGTAAGCAGTTCCATGTTCTCATCTATCAGCTCCCTGATCTCGGTTGCGATGTATGGCGGGATATCTATCACCAGCGGAATGATCAGCTTTTGGCGCATTGCCGGAGCGCCGCCTACGCGATGGATGAGCTTTTCATAAACTATGCGTTCGTGCGCGGCGTGCTGATCTATGATCACCAGTCCATCTTCCACCTGCACAAAGATATAAGTGTTGTGCAGCTGCCAGGGATTGATATATTCTTCCTCGCTTTGCAGCAGCAATTTATAGGGCACAGAGTCGTTGGGCAACTGCGGAAATAGCTCGCTTTGATCGTCTTTATCGAACTTCACGGGGTTCACTATGGGGATATCCTGCATCTCCTCAGGATGCGCTTCTTTAAAGAGATCTGCCTGAAAGAGATTGCTGTGCTCTTTCTTATATTCCGCATATTTCGGCATGGGAGTATTTTGCACGAAGATATCGCGCTCAAGCGTGGTGGCGCGCTCTTCCCTATCAAAGGGATGGCTAAACTTTTCGCGAGCAGAGGCAAACTTCTCGTCTTCATAGGCTCTTAAAGCCTTGGAAAGGGTTTCAAAGATGAAGGAATGCACCTTCTGATTTTCGCGGAAGCGAACCTCGTTCTTAGTAGGCGAAACGTTGATATCTATCTGCGTGGGCGGCACGCTGAGGAATAGGATGTACGGCGGGGTCTGCCCTCTCATCCAGATGCGCGTCTTTTGTATGAATGGCTCATAGGCGCTGCGGATGCTGTGTCTCACGGTTTTATCGCTGATAAAACGCCCGTTGATAAATACATACTGCGCATCCACGAGCTTGTGCGTGCGCTCTTCCAGTCCGAAGATATATCCCTCGATATGGTAGTCCTCAAGCTGATTTTCCACCTGAATGATGTCGTCCGTAAAGAAGCCGGAGCCAAAGATTTCCGCCATGCGCTGATTGCGATCTTGAGTGGAAATATAGTTCAGCCGCTCTCTTCCATCGGCGATGAGCTTAAAGCTGATCTCGGGGTACAGCACTGCTTGATAGTGGAAATATTTGAGAATGTGCCTAAGCTCCACGGTGCTGCTGCGCAGGAACTTACGCCTTGCAGGAAGGCTCTTGAATAGTCCGCGCACCCAGATCGTGGTGCCGGGATTTGAAGAGGTCTTTTGCACGTCTCTCAGCTTACCATCGCGAATATCTATACGAAGCGCAACATCGTGATCCGCACTGCGCGTGAGCATAGAAAAGCCGGAGATGGACGCAATCGAAGGCAAAGCTTCGCCGCGAAAACCAAGGGAATCGATATGAACGATATCTTCCACATTCCTGATCTTGCTGGTGGCGTGGCTTTCAAGTGCAAGCATGGCATCGTCGGGGCTCATCCCGTGTCCGTTATCTATCACCTGGATGAGATCTCTCCCGCCGTTTTCCACACTCACCGTAATGGCTGTGGAACCCGCATCTATGCTATTCTCCACCAATTCTTTAACCACCGAGACGGGGCGTTCTATAACCTCGCCCGCGGCAATCATATTGCGCACATTTTCAGAGAGAATATTGATTCTTGCCATATTTTAATACCTGAATACCGAACCGCTGGTAAATTCGCGGATGATAGAGTTATAGGGCACATGGATGTCGTCTATATCGCGGCAATAGGAAAGGAGGCGGATCAGCCTGCGCGCTTCCGTGTAAGCCACAGAATTTGAAGGCACTGAGTGCAATATTTTCCAGGTGTGTTTCTTCAGCACGCCCAGCTCGTAAGTGAGGCTACTATTGAACATATAGTCGGCGTTTTCTTGGAAAGGAAAGATGTTTTCTTCCTCGCCTGCGCGCACATCAGCCCAGCGAGAGATGGTCTCTTCTGCGGAATATCCGCGATATTGATGGTCTCGCACAATGCGCCTGAGCAGGCGACAATCCGTGGTGGGAATGCGATTGTGGTTATCGATATTGAGCTGATTCAGCGCCGAGATATAGATCTTCGCCTTGTTTTCCATGGGGATCGCCGCGGTGAGCATCTCGTTGAGCCCGTGTATGCCTTCCAAGATGATGATATCATCTTCTTCCAGCTGCACATGGCGGTCGCTGTGATTGCGCACTCCGCGGGTAAAATCATAGCGCGGAAGGTTCACGGTATCGCCGGCAAGCAGCGCCGTCAGCTGCTGGTTAAGATATTCAAGATCAATGGAGTAGATGCTTTCAAAGTCATAATCTCCGTCTTCTTTGCGCGGGGTCTTATCCCTGCCCAAGAAATAGTCGTCCAAACCTATGATGATAGGCTTTGCCTTGCTGGCTTGCAGCTGAACGCCTAATCTCTTGGCAAAGGTGGTCTTACCCGATGAAGAAGGACCTGCGATCAGTATAATCTTGATCTTTTTATTTTGCACGATTGATGCAGCGATCTCGGCAATCTTTTTCTCGTGCAGCGCTTCTTCAACGAGGATAAAGCCTGATATCTCGTAGCTTTCTATGAGTTCATTGATGTTTGCAATGTTATAAACTTTTAATATATCCAGCCACTTATCGTGTTCTTGATGAAGGGCAAAGACCTTCTTGGGCAGCTCAAAAGGCTGTTTTACTTCCATTTTCTCGCCCGTGGGGAAACGCAGGAGGAAGCCGGGTTCTTTAAAAACGAGGTCAAAATCTCTGATAAAGCCCGTGCGATCGGCAAGCGGACGGATAAAGCGGTCGTAATATTTTCCGCAACGATAAACGACAACGCTCTCATCGTAATTGCTTTTGAGGTTTATAAGTATATCCCTGCGGCGCATCTGTTTGAAGATATCTATCGCCTCGGATGCTCTAACGTCAATCTTATCAATGGGTAAGTCGCTGTCAATCGTGCGCTGCATCTCCTCTTTGATGCGAAGGGTATCTTCAGCCGTAAAGACTTCCGTTTTAAAAACTTCGCAATATACGCCATCGCCGATAGAGTGTTCCACCACCAAAGAATGTGAATCGCCTAAGACGGTGTGCATGGCTTTTGCCAAGATAAATATCGCCGTATCCTGATAGATTCGCTCGCCTTCGGGATGATTTGCGGTGATGCAATCTATCATCGCATCCCTATCAAGCACGTATTCTTCATTGACATAATAGGCATGATTAATTTTATAGCTCAAGATGAGGCTTTTATCCAGATTAACTCTTTTGATTATTTGTGATATGGGCATGGCGCTGTCTGTTTCAAAGACGCCGTGATTATGTCCGTTTAGTCTTATTTCGATCTTCATGGTATGTATCCTTAAACTTAGTATTTTATATAAATTAGGGGTGTGGCTGAGGCTCAGCA
>DUNQ01000099.1 GCA_012839325.1 Candidatus Cloacimonadota bacterium | reverse complement strand
TCGATCTGAAGATGCGGCCGGGGTTGCAACATCTTGTTCCAACGAGCGTCATCTTCCGCTCTTGGTCGGGTAACGCCCTCGTTGCGATGCCCACCCACAACTTTTCTTGTCGCAACGAGGACGTTCCGACCCCGGTTGTGGGTGGGCATCGCAACGAGGGCGTTACCCGACCAAGAGCGGAAGATGACGCTCGTTGGAACAAGATGTTGCAACCCCGGCCGCATCTTCAGATCGAACGGGTTCATGTGCAGCAAGATGTTGCAAGTCCGGGCGCATCTTCGGGTTTATTTCATTGTGCTATTTGCTTCGCATTCCCCGTATAGGCGCTCTTGATTCTATCCCCTCTTATCATTGCACGAATGCCAAAGTAGAAGACAGTTCCCGTGAGCATAGCGGAGGCTGTATCAGCAAAAGGAGCAGCATAGAGCAAGCCATGCAAACCCCAAAGATTTGAAAAGATGAGGATAGCGGGGATGAGCAAGAGCACTTGCCGCGAGAGCGTGAGCGTCATAGCTATCAGAGGTCTACCCGTTGCTTGGAAGAAGTTTGCTCCCAATATCTGCAATCCCACTACTGGCAGCGCCCAAAACCAGGCTCTGACCGCAAATTTACCGAGTTCAAGCACTTCCGGCTCTCTATTAAACATCATCACAATCTGGGCAGGGAAGAACCGCGTGAGCAACCATCCCGTGCTCATAATCAGGGTGGCTACTATTATCGCCTGCTTCTCTACAGTAATGATTCTATCATACTTCTTGGCGCCGAAATTGAAGCTCACAATGGGTTGCACTCCCTGATTGAGCCCCACCAACGGCATCGTGAGCAAAGTTTGAACGCTATTTACCACACCCATTACGGATACTGCAACATCCCCGCCATACCTGGTCAAACTCTTATTCAAGACTATGTGTAGCAAACTGTTAGCCGTTTGCAGCGAGAAGTTTGGCACGCCGAGAGATGCGATCTTGCCCACCAATGCAGGACGCGGAATCATGTTTCTTAGCTTGATGCGATGAGGGTTGCTCTTTTTCAGGAAGTTTGCCACAATCCAGGTCATAGAGATCGCCTGCGAGATGATGGTCGCCAGCGCTGCGCCCGCCATGCCCATCTTAAATCCAAAGATGAAGATGGGGTCTAAGATGATATTCGTCCCCGCGCCCACAAACATCGTCACCATAGCGAGTTTGGGCTTGCCATTTGCTCTCATGAGGTGGTTCATCCCCGTGCTGGTCATCTGGAAGATAGAGCCAAAGAAGATGATCTCCATATATGCCATCGAATAGGGGAGAACCTCTTCGCTCGCGCCAAATAGCCTTAGCAGCGGGGCATGGAAAGTGATGCCTATGATGGAGAAGAATATCCCGCTTAAGATCAGCATGATAAAGGTGTTTCCAAGAACTCTGTCTGCCTCTTCGTGCTTCTTTTCGCCCAATCTGATGGAAAATAGTGTTGCACCGCCAATGCCGAAAAGCAATGCCACAGCAAGCTGTAAGATCATGATGGGGAAGCCTATCGTGATGCCTGCAAGCCCGCCGGAGCCTATATCCGGAGCATTGCCTATATAGATGCGATCCACCACGTTGTAGAGCGCGCTCACCATCATGCCGATGATCGCCGGCACCGAGAACTGACGCAAAAGCGTGGATGTCTTCTCTGTTCCTAAGGGATTTTCACGCTCATGCATCGTGCCTTGGGTAGGGTTATTAGTCTTACTCATCGTGCCCTCCCAGCTTCTTACACAGCTCTATGGATTCCACCTTTTTTGCCATCTTTTCCAAAACTTCAAACATGGTCTGAACGCTTTCTTCTTCAATATCTTCGGTGAGGAAGTTCGTCCAATTTCTCAGCTGTTTACGCACTCCTTTTTCCATGCGACGCGCATATTCTGTGATGATAATGATATTCGCGCGCCTATCTCGCGGATTTCTCGTACGGCTCACATAGCCCTTGTTTTCCAGGGATCTGAGCGCATTTGCCGTGGCTGCCTTATCGATTGCAAGGCGAGTGGACAGCTCTTCTTGCGAAATGCCATCCTTCTTATAAAGGCTTATGATAAAAGCCAGTTCTGATGCGGTTAGATTATATTCTTTAAGCGCAGCATCCAGATAAACTTGATTTCTGCGATACAGGACTGAGACCAGCCTGCCAACACTCTTAGTCATTTATATCCTCAATATTAAAATCTTATGATCAGCCCCTTAAATTAGAGCATCGTTGTCTTGTCAACTATTATTTGCCGAGAAGCCGAAATTAAGGCATAAGCGCCGATTTTGCTTGACATCTCAACTATATTATTAATACTGCCCCAATAGCTGTAAAGCTACCAGTTACAAAGATATGGCAAAAGTGCGTGATGGAAAATATTCATTGTGCCGCTTTTGCTTTTTATATTTTGAATAGAAGGAGTTTATTTGGACTTATCTCAATCCCCGTCTCACAAAGCAGGAAATGAGGCAGATTGAGGCTCCAAGCAGATACATCAATGAAAGAGAACAAGATATATGTGTTAGAGAGGATGCCAATCCTCCGCTCAATCGTGAACCTGGCTATCCCCAGCGTTCTGAGCATGTTAGTAAACATATTATACAACCTTACAGATACCTTTTTTATCGGTAAGTTAAACGACTCATATCAGGTTGCCGCGGTTTCCATCTCCTTGCCGCTCTTCACTTTGCAGATGGCGATGGCAGGGATATTCGGAGTGGGCGGCGGCAGCTTCCTCTCAAGGCTTTTGGGCAATAAAGAGATGGAAAGAGCCGAGAACACACTTGCCACAGCCGTGCTCAGTACGGTGGTGATCTCCGTCTTTTTGGGAATAGCCGGCATCGCGCTCATCCCTCAATTCTTGCATCTCATCCGCGCCAGCGGCCAGACCATGGTGCATGCGCGCAACTACATGCTATACATCCTGATAGGCAGCCCCTTCATCCTCATCAAGTTCGCTTTGGTTCAACTCGTGAGAGCCGAAGGCGCCGCCAAAGAAGCGATGATAGGCCTCTTTATAGGAACGGGCGCAAACATCATCTTAGACCCCATCTTCATCTTCGGAATGAACATGGGCGTCACCGGCGCAGCGATCGCAACTGTCTTGGGCAACGCATTTGGCATGGCATATTACCTCTGGTTCTACCTCTCCAAGAAGAGCTTGGTTAAACTCTCTTTCACAAAGCTCAAATTGCAATGGAACTGCTACGTCGAGATCTTCAAGATTGGCATCCCCGCTTCTCTTTCACAGGTGATGATGAGCGTAGGAAACACCGTGAGCTACCGTCTTGCCGCAAATTATTCCGATATCTATGTAGCGGCGATGGGCGTCGCCTCGCGGATTTTCACCATCCCCACCTTTGTCTTTATAGGGGTATCGATTGGGATTCAGGCACTGATCGGCTATAACTATGGTGCCAAAAACTACGAGCGCATGAGACAAGCCATCATGTATTCCGTGATAATCACACTAAGCACAAGTGCTTTGATGATAATCCTTTTCGCGCTTTTCCCCAGAGAACTCATTATGATCTTCATCAAGGATCCGCAATTGATTGACATAGGCACGCAGATCTTGAGAGCATACACCTTTGCCATTCCCGTTGCTGCAATAGGCATGATCATGATGGGCTCGCTACAAGCGATGGGTAAAGCTCTTCCAGCGCTGATCGTCTCGATTTCGCGCCAAGGCTTAGCCTATATCCCAGCCATCTTGATTTTGAACAAATATTTCGGCTTCAACGGATTGATCTTCGGTATGCCGATAGCGGATTTCATCACCACCGCAATGAGCGTAACCATGTTGGCATACATCGTTCGCAAGCTCAATAACACCGTGGGGAGCGTAGATGCGGCACAGGTGGACAATATTCCTTTAGGCTATGATTAGTAGCCTTCGCAGGAGAGGAAAAGCAGCATTATTCCCCGATTTAATCAGCTTTTAAGAAAGAAGAGGCTTTTTGTGCTTGACAAGACAGCCTCTTTTTTTTGTAATCTCTTATATAATAAAATCATTAAGTTAGACATAAAGGGAGAAAACATGACCGACATCCTCAAATTTGGAAACATCAGCTCAGAAGAAGCTATTCAGCTCGAAGAACAGTATGGAGCTCATAACTATAATCCCCTTCCCGTGGTGCTTGCCAAGGGTGAAGGGGTTTTTCTTTGGGACCCCGAAGGCAATCGTTATTACGACTTCCTCAGCGCCTATTCCGCTGTAAACCAAGGACATTGCCATCCCAAGATCATCGACGCGCTCACGGAGCAAGCCAGAACGCTCACGCTCACCTCACGCGCTTTTTATAACAACAAGCTCGGTGAATATGAGAAGTTCATCACCGAATTTTTCGGCTATGAAATGGTTTTGCCCATGAACAGCGGCGCCGAAGGAGTTGAGACCGCGATGAAGCTCGCCCGCAAATGGGCTTACAAAGTCAAAGGCGTAGAAGAAAACAAAGCCATCATCGTATTTGTAGAAGGCAACTTCCATGGCCGCACCATCTCCATCGTTTCAGCATCTTCAGACCCCACTTCCTATGGAGACTTTGGTCCTTTCACCCCCGGAATCGTAAGAATTCCTTACAACGATGCCGACGCACTCAAAGCCTATCTCGAAAAAGAAGGCAAGAACGTGGCTGCATTCATAGTTGAGCCCATCCAAGGCGAAGCCGGAGTATATATCCCGGATGACGGCTATCTCAAAGCCTGCTACGACATCTGTCAAGAGCATGAAGTGCTTTTCATCGCAGACGAAATTCAAACCGGCATAGGCCGCACGGGCAAGCTCTTAGCCTGCGATCATGAAGGAGTTCGCCCGGATGTTCTCATCCTCGGCAAAGCCATCTCCGGCGGCGTGCTTCCCGTCTCGGCAGTTTTGGCAGATAAAGATATCATGCTCCAGATCCAGCCCGGCGAACACGGCTCCACCTTCGGCGGATTCCCGCTTGCCTGCGTGGTTGCCAAAGCCGCCCTCGAAGTGGTGAGAGATGAAAATCTCGCCCAGCGTTCTCAAGAACTCGGCGATTATCTCCGCGAAGAGCTGGAAAAGATAGATCATCCCATGATCAGCCTCGTGCGCGGACGTGGCCTGCTTAGCGCAATCGTGGTAGAGCCCAAAGATGGCGTAGAAGCCTGGGACGTGTGTGTAATGCTCAGTGAGAGAGGCCTGCTTTGCAAGCCCACCCACCGCCACATCATCCGTCTTGCCCCGCCCTTGGTGATCACAAAAGAACAGCTCACCGAGTGCGTAGAAATCATCAAAAGCGTATTTAACGAACTATAAACCTATAAACCACGAAGGGGGAGCCGAAGAAACTCCCCCTTTTTTTTGGACATAAAATATGAAAGACTATACGAACCACAGAAGCGGATTTGCCACCATATTCGGCAAGCCCAATACCGGAAAATCCACGCTCATGAACAGAATCTTGGGCGAAAAGCTTTCCATCACCTCACCCAAGCCGCAAACCACGCGCTATGCCGTGAAAGGCATCTTAAATACAGATGACGAGCAGATCATCTTCATAGATACCCCCGGTTTCCTAAAGCCGCGCTATGAGATGCAAGAACGCATGGCAAAGATAATAGACGAGAGCTTCAAGGATGTTGACCTGCTGATCTTTATGAGCCACATCCAGGGCTTTCCCAGCGACTATGACATGGAACTGCTCAGCATTGTAGAAAAGGCGCGCAGCCCCGTGATCGCCGTGATGAACAAGCTGGATATCACTCCCGATTACGATGCCCAGGAGATAATCAAACACTTGCCGGATAACATTGACGACACGCTATTTGTGAGCGCAAAAACCGGTAAAGGCATCCCCGAACTCATCACCAAGATCTCCTCATTTATGCCGCTGCATCCGCCATATTATGATGAAGAACAGCTCTCCGATCTCCCGCTGAGGTTTTTTGCAAAAGAACTGATACGCGAAGCGATATTTCACAATTTCCGCGATGAGATTCCCTATAGCACAGCGGTCTTGATTGAAAGATATGAGGAGAGGGAAGAGATCATCGTGATCCGCGCCGTGATCTGGATCGAACGCAACAGCCAGAAACACATTATAATCGGCAGGGGCGGCTCGAACCTCAAAAAGATACGCGAATATGCCGAAGAACAGTTCAGCGAATTTGTGGATTTCCCCGTTCGCATCCACCTCCACGTGAAAGTGAACGAAAACTGGCGCAAAAAGGGCACCGCACTCAAAGAGCTCGGATTTTACTAAACCTATAAATATCAGCCGCTTATCACCGCCGAAAACACATTCTTTTCATCTATCTGAATCATGATGATATTCAGCGCAGAGGTGATCGGCACAGCCAAGATCATGCCCACAATTCCCCAAACCCAACCCCAAAATATCAGGGATACCAAGACCATGATGGGGCTGAGATTCAGCCTCTCACCCTGAATCTTGGGCTCCAGGATATTGCCAAAAAGCATCTGAGTAGAGGTGATCAGCAGGGCAAAAAAGATGGTCCGCAGATCCAAGCCGCTCTGCAGAAAGCAGATGAGAATGGGAACCGCGCTGGCGATGATGCTGCCTATATTTGGGATGAAATTTAGCACGAAGAGTATGATTCCGCAAACCAGCACAAAATCCACGCCAAACATCAGCATGAGCGCCATTCCAACCACCGCCGTGGCGAGGCTTATCACCGTCTTGGTAAGCAGATAGCGCTGTATCTGATCTTGTATATTTAGGATGGTTTTCACCGTCCTTTTTTGCTCTTTGGGCGAAAGAACCCGCTTCAGCCTGTCCACCAGCTTGTTGTCCGAGCTCACGATGAACATCAGGAAGATCATGATGAGTATGAAGTTCCAGATTATATCCATGGTGGTAGCCATCACGTTTGTAATGGTCTTGGAGATCGAAAAGCCGCCCGGTGCAAGTAGTTGCGAAACATCCAACTGAGTGTAATTACTAAGCGCGAGATTCATCTTCACCGCCTGCTCTTCAATGCATTGCACCCAATGTTGCATGCGCATGATGAGATCTTTTTGATAGCGCGGAAAGCCTACTATCAGCGAACTTGCCGCCTCACTGAGGATTAGTATGGAAGCCGTCATAAGCACTGCGATTACAAGCAGATTCACTATTATCACCACCCAAATAGGCAGTCCTTTTTTGCGCAAAAATTGATTCAGCGGCGCAAAAACAAAGCTGAGAAATACCGCAAAAATCAAAGGAATAAAGATAGATTTCAGAGTGCGCAATATCAGAACCAAGACCGGGATCGCCACTATCATCAAAAGAAGCCTTATCCATCTAAGTTCTACAATGCCAAGCTTATAGTCCTTATCAAGGGGGTTAATAACAATTTGTTTTTTCTCTTCTTTCATATTCTCACCACCATAATTCTACACGCGAAAATTTTATGTAATCCCAAACTGCAGCTCGCAGAGGTATTGATAGCGCGGACAGTTCTTTAACAGCTCTTCATGGCTGCCCTGACTGATGACCTCGCCTTTATCAAGTACAAATATCTTATCGCTCTCCAAAATCGTGGAAAGCCTATGCGCAACCATGATCACAGTGCGGTTCTTTGTGGCTTCATTGATGGCATCTTGCACCATCTTTTCGCTCTCGGTATCCAATGCGCTGGTAGCCTCGTCAAAGATCAGAATGGGCGGATCTCCTACTATCGCGCGCGCAATGCAAAGCCGCTGTCTCTGTCCGCCGGAGAGGTTTTGCCCCTTGGTATCCAAGACCTGGTCATAGCCATCCGGGAACTGGAGGATAAACTCTTCCGCATGAGCTATTTGCGCCGCCGCCTTGATGGTCTCATCGCTTAATTCACCCTTTGCACCATAGGCGATATTATCTCTCACACTCTTGGAAAAAAGTATGGATTCTTGGGTGACTACTCCAAAGAGATGTCTGAGATCGTCCAGGCGGATCATGCGTATGTCTATGCCATCAATCTTGATAGCGCCACTTTTCACGTCATACATGCGGTTCACGAGATTGGTGACGGTTGTCTTGCCGCCGCCGCTCGCACCCACGAACGCCACCTTTTCGCCCTTTTTTATCGTGAGGCTGAGATTTTTGATCACCTCGGTTCCCGCCTTGTAATAAAAGTCCACATTCTCAAAGCTTATCTGGTTGTCAAAGCTATCTTTAGAAACCATATCGGGATGATCCTTGATATCGGATTCATCATTTAGAACCAGCGCTATCCTATCCAGCGAGACTCCCGCCTTTTTGATGTCTGCATATAGCTGGCTAAGCACCTTAAGCGGATGTAGCATAGAGAAGACTGCAAAGAGGAAAGCGGTGAAATCTCCCAAAGAAAAGTTGCTCGCGGGATCAAGAATCATCTTGCCGCCCAAAATCACCACCACCACGCCCGTCAGCACGGAATTCAGCTCCGAAAATGGCACGCTCATCGCTGCATAGATCTGCGACTTTTGCCAAAGCTTGAGATGCCGCTTATTTATCTTCTCAAATTCTTTATGTTCATGCTCTTCGCGGCGGAATGCTTTCACGATCTTTATGCTATTTAAGACCTCTTCCACGGCGTTGAACATCACCGAAAGCTGGCTTTGAATGCGCTTTGAATATTTCTTGATCTTCTTGCCGAGATAGCCCACGGTGAACGCCAAAAGCGGCACGATGAGAATGCTGTATAAAAAGAGTTCTGCATTCAAAAAAAGCGCGATATACATATAGACCACCACGGAGGTGATATCGCGTAAACCATTGAAAATAGCGTTTATATATTGATTTGAGACTATCTCCACGTCGTTCACCATGCGCACGATCGCGTCGCCTACTTTGTTCTTGCTAAAAAACTCTAAAGATTGATTCAGATAGCGCCCAAACATATAGTCGCGCATGTCTTTGACCGTGCGCCCGCGTAAGACGATGAAGAAAGCGCGATTGGCAAAATAGGAGAGATTTTTCAGCACGATGAGTATCATCATCACAATGCAAAGCAGGTAAAGAAGCGAAATCGAATCCGAGATCATCATGGTCTCTTTCAGCGCTTCCCAAAGCGGGCTTAATTGGCTGAAAGATCTTAGCTTAAACAGCGAGCCCTGACTTTGCACAAAGCCCGATATGTCAGCGGATAAGGCGCTGAAGATCTCGGCGGGATTGTGATGAACGATTGCCACTTCCTGCGGAGTGAAAACATAGTCGAAAAGCGGAACCAAGACGGTGACGCTCACCCCGCTAAACAGGGCGAACAAAACCATGCTGATCAGCCCCGCGATCACGTAAGGCCAATAGCGGAACATCATCCCATATAAGAGGGCGAGGTTGCTTCTTCTGTTTTTTCTTGTTTCCTTCTTTTCCATAGAAGCCACTAAATCAAGACTCATGCAAATGGCAAGCAATTTATTTTGATTTTATGTTTTCTTCTAAGAAAAGCTGTCGCATTGCCTCCCCCTTCTGGTGCATAAACGCTGTCGCGGTCGGGGTGGAAACATCCTGTTGCCACGAGCGACAGCCTTCCCTCTTTGGTGCGTACACGCTGTCGGAACGCCTTCCCTTTTCTGGGGCATCAGCGTCCCCGCTCTAAAAAAAGGCTTCGGGTTGGGAACGTCCCCGTTGCCAAGAGCCTTTTGCCATGCGCTCCGGCGCATCTCTTCTCTCGGTCGGGCGAACGGTAACTACAAGCATGTCGGCTTACGCCGATTGTTTCGCTTCGCTCAACAAAAGCCCGCAATGCCTCGCTTTTCCGGGGCATCAACGTCCCCACTCTAAAAAAAGGCTTCGGGTTGGGAACGTCCTCGTTGCCAAGAGCCTTTTTCATACACTCCAGCGCATCCCTTCTCTCGGTCGGGCAACATTTTGTTGCCCATGAACCCATCGAATTGTGCGCAGCACACCCAAACAACCGAGCGAAGCGAGCCTTCCCCTCCTGGTGCATAAACGCTGTCGCAACGCCTTCCCTTTACAGGGCGGGAACGTCCCCGTTGCCAAGAGTCTTTTTCATGCGCTCCAGCGCATCCCTTATCTCGGTCGGGCAACATTTTGTTGCCCATGAACCCATCGAATTGTG
>DUNQ01000098.1 GCA_012839325.1 Candidatus Cloacimonadota bacterium | reverse complement strand
TTGCAAAACAAAATTGCATAATAAATAAGGATATAATCGCGAGCGCTTTCTACTTTCTTTCCTGCTGGCAGGAGTACGTAGAGAGTAAAGAAGAAGACTCCCAAGGCCGCGTGGATTATGCACGCAGCCTGCAACATCATTGGAACTTTACCCAGATGCCCGTAGTGGATATCTATGCGCAGATATTGGAAAATGCCATCAAGCGTAGCTTGCCTCAGCTTGCCGGACGCAGCGTATTCGAGAGAGAAAAGAGCTTCACGCTCGCGCTTTCTCACGATATAGACTATTGGAGATTTTGGACTAAGAAGCACCTGCTGGATACCCTGAAATATAATCTGAAAAGCTTTAAGAAACGCCCTGCACAAGCCTTGTATAAACTAATCGGACATGCGATACACAAAAGCTTTTTCCACAGCCACTATCGCCTCTTAAGGAGCATGGTGAAAAAAGAAGAGGCATTAGGGGCAGAGTCCACCTGGTTTCTCATGGGCAAAGAAGACTATCCCGACAAAAGGCAAAGCTATATCAAAGAGCCCGCGGTGCAAAAAGAGATCAAAAAGCTACTCAGCACGCAGGATGTGGGCTTGCACGGCTCACCTCAGGCAGCGTTTGACATCAGCACACTAAAGGCAGAAAAGCGCAATCTCGAAGCCTTAGGATTTGACATCAAAGGCTACCGCACGCACTACCTATATTTCGACTATCAAAAGAGCTTTGCCCTCTTAGAAGAAGCAGGTTTTGCCTACGACAGCACCTTGGGCTACTGGGAAAGCATAGGCTTCCGCTGTGGAACCTCTTTCCCCTTCTATCCTTATAACCTCGCGGAAGATAGAGCCTTCAAGGTGATGGAGATCCCGCTGATTGTGATGGATACCACCATGCTTTCGCCCAAGGCAATGGCGCTCAGCGTTCCGAGCGCGAGAGCAAAACTCAGAAAGATGACAAGCCTCGCCGAGAAATATAAATCCCTCATCACAATACTCTGGCACAATACGAATTTCGATCCCATAGACTTCCCGCTTTGGGGAGCGCTCTATCGGGACACAATCAAACACGCTCAAAAGCGCGGTGCATCCATCACCTCGCTTACTCAGGTTCACGACAAATGGAGCAATTTAAATTAAAGGAATAAAGATGAAATCACTGCTTTGGAAAATCTGGTTCATACTCTTTATGCTGCTCTGCTTGATGGGCTATTTCCTGCTCATCATCAGCAAGCTCTTCCTGCCTAAGAAGACCTATCGCAAGGTAGTTTTTTGGGCGATTAACTTCTGGGGACGCAAGGTGGTTCTCACCACGGGCTCAGAGGTGGAACTAATCGGCATAGAAAACCTTCCCGATGACGAAAGAATCTGCTTTGTATCCAACCATCAAGGCATGTTCGACATCCCGCTTGTGCTTGGCTTCGTGGGCAGAAGTTGCGGCTTTTTAGCAAAAAAGGAGCTGCTCAAGGTGCCCGTCTTAGCATGGTGGATGTTGGAAATTCCCTGCGTGTTCATAGATAGAAGCTCGGCGCGAAAGGCACGTGAATCCATCATCAAGAGCGCGGAAGTGATCAAGCAGGGTCATGCCATGGTGATATTTCCGGAAGGAACTCGTTCCAAAAGCGGCGTGGTGGGAGATTTTAAACTCGGGAGCATAAAGCTGCCGATGATGGCTGAGGCGACGATTGTTCCCCTTGCCATAAATAATACATGGAAGATATTAGAAGAAACGGGAAAGATTCAGGCTCAGAAACTTACGCTTGAGATCATGGAGCCCATCCGTCCCGAAGACGAGTTATATCAGGATCAGCGGGCTTTGTGCGCACATTTAGAAGAGCAGATCAGCACGCGCGTAGAAGCCCTTCAGTGAGCTATAAAATTGCCCGCTTGGGATTTATGTTGACAAAAGCGGGCTAAATAATAATCAGGTGTAAAAGAACATAAATGGAGTCCCAAAATGCTACGGCAGATGCTTTTATCTAAGCTACATCGCGGAACTGTGGTGGAATGCGACATAAACTATAACGGATCGATCAAGATTGACGAAGCCTTGCTCGAGCGCACCGGTATGCGCGAATTTGAGCGAGTTGAAGTTTTTAATATTACAAATGGCAATAGATTTAGTACTTATGTTATCAAGGGCGAAAGAGATAGCGGTATGATTGGCATCAATGGTGCTGCCGCTCGCCTCGCCAGCCCCGGAGATGAGGTCATCATCATAAATTATGGCATGATGCACGAAGAGGAGATCGCCGCACACAAGCCGGTTATCCTCGTATTGGACAAAGAAAATAAAGTCGCCGAGGAGATCTGATATATGCAAGTGATTCGCTCACTTTCGCAGATGATGCAGCTAAACTATCCCTTGGGCAAAAGCGTGGGCTTCATCCCCACCATGGGCTATCTGCATCGCGGACATCTCAGCCTGGTGGAGGCTTCCAAAAAAGAGTGCGATATCACCGTCGTCTCTATCTTTGTGAATCCCGCCCAATTTGGTCCCCGTGAGGATCTCAGCAGCTATCCGCGTAACATAGATCGCGATCTCAAACAGCTGGAAAAGCTGGGTGTGGACTATGTTTTCATCCCTTCCGAAGGCATGATTTATCCCGAAGGATTCAACACTTGGGTAGAGGTTAAAGCCCTCTCAGAAATCCTCTGCGGAAACAGCCGTCCTGGGCACTTCAAAGGCGTATGCACAATCGTGCTGAAGCTCATCAATGTGGTGCGTCCGGATAAGATGTTCATGGGCGAAAAAGACTATCAGCAGCTGATGATATTAAAGAAGATGCTGCGCGATCTCAACCTGAGAACGAGAATAGTATGCTGCCCCATAGTGCGCGAGACCGACGGACTTGCCATGAGCAGTCGCAATAGCTATCTCAGCACGGCGGACAGAGCCCTTGCTCTCAGTCTCTATAATGCGCTGATGCAAGCCAAAAAGGCGGTATCCGAAGGCAAAACCGATGCACACATGCTGATCGCTCTGGCAAAGCAGACCATTCGCATAGCCGGCGCAAACGTGGACTATGTAGAGATCTTAGACAGCCGCGATCTAAGCGAACAAGAGACCATAGACGAACATAGCCGCATGCTCATCGCTGCGTATGTGGGCAATACTCGCCTGATTGACAATCTTTCTCTCAGTTCAGGGGAATAAACAAGGAAAGCCCTTATCTCACTAAAGAATAGGGGCAGATTCGCTCAACAATAATCAATATTAATAATCCGAAGCTTGACAGACAAACACATAGTAAAAAGATGGTCTCTCATGCTTGGTATTTATGCCTTTAGCAAGAATTGCGAAAGTGGCGGAACTGGCAGACGCGCTGGACTTAGGATCCAGTAGGTTCACTCCTGTAGGGGTTCGAGTCCCCTCTTTCGCACCAAAATTTGATTTGAAACAACAAGGAGATATAGAAAAGTGCAGGTAGAATTCAAAGCAATACACGATTCTTCGAAAGAAGTCATCATCACCATTGCAGCCGATGTGGTTAGCAAAGATTGGGAAAAGCATCTGGTGAGAAGTTCCAGACGCGTGCAAGTTCCCGGATTCCGCAAAGGTAAAGCGCCCGCTCACTTGGTGGAGCGCAATTTTGGCATGGCTCTTTTGGAAGACTTTTATAACAATTCAGTAGATAAATACTTCAAGGAAGCGGTTAAAGAACACGAGATCAACTACTTGCTCTATCCTGAAGTGAAAGATATAGAGTGGGAAAAAGGCAAAGATATGGTGCTCACAATAGAGATCGAGCACGAACCCACGGTAGAATTTAAACAGCTTGAAGGTCTCAGAGTGCCGCTATATGATTACCCCTTAGAAAAGGAAGTGGAAGACTATCTGATGACGCTCAGCCGTGAGAACGCACGTACCATGGATGTGGAAGGTGTAGAAGCCGGCGATAAAGCCGAACTTGAGATCAGCTTTGATCATGAAGGCGAGCGCCTAAGCCACAATGCCACAGCAGATGTGCCCGCTCTCGCTGAAGAAGGCGAAAGCGACGCACTCACTGCACTCATCGGGCTTAAAACCGGTGATAAAACAGAGCTCAATCTCGATGGTTCCACCATTATGGGGCTCATCGGCGAAGGCACGCCCGATCTCGAGAGCGAAGCAATCTACCCCGTAGAGGCAATGCTGAATTCTGCCACGCGCGTAGTTTACCCCGAGATCGACGACGAATTTGCCCGCGATATGGAATATGACGACCTTAGTATGATGCGCGAGAAGATAAGCGAAGAACTCAAGCTTGCCAACGAGC
>DUNQ01000013.1 GCA_012839325.1 Candidatus Cloacimonadota bacterium | reverse complement strand
GACAGCGTTCCCATAGGCAAAGATGAGAGTGCGAACGAGATACTTCGCTATGAGGGGGAGAAGCCTCACTTTGATTTCGCGGTTAAGGATCATCTGGAGATCGCCGAGATTAATGGACTCTTAGATCTTCCGCGCGGGGCAAAGATTGCCGGTAGCGGCTTCCCCATCTACAAAGGTCTTGGGGCTTCGCTGGAGCGTGCGCTCATTAATTTCATGCTGGAAATGCACATTCAAAAGCATGGTTTTACGGAGCTCATGGTTCCGCTATTGGTAAATAGAAAGGCGATGATAGGCACGGGGCAACTCCCTAAGCTGAAAGAAGATATGTATCACGCCGAGCATGATGATCTCTTCCTGATTCCCACAGCCGAGGTGCCGGTGACGAATATTTATACCGATGAAGTGCTTTCGCATAAAGAGCTTCCGCAGAAGTTTGTATCTTATACGCCGTGCTTCCGTCGTGAAGCGGGTAGCTATGGCAAAGATACGCGTGGCTTGCAGCGCTTACATCAATTTAACAAGGTGGAGATGGTCTCTTTCACGGAGGCGGAGGATTCTTCGCGCATGCTGGATGAACTGCTGGCTTATGCCGAGGATATTCTGAAGGCCTTTGGGCTGCACTATCGCGTGGTGAATCTGGCAACGGGGGATCTTAGCTTTGCGGGTCAAAAGACTTATGATCTCGAAGTTTGGGCGCCGGCAGCAGAACGATATTTAGAGGTCTCATCGGTGAGTAATTTCGGTGAGTTTCAGGCTCGTCGCGCCAATATCCGCTATAAGGATGCGGAAGGAAAGATGCGCCATGTGCACACTCTTAACGGTAGCGGAGTGGCTACTCCTCGCCTCATGATCGCCATCCTGGAAAGCTTTCAAAATCCTGATGGCAGCCTAAATCTGCCGGAAGTCTTAAAACCCTGGCTTCAGTTAAAGATCTAAAGGAAATTGTAATGAACAAAGAATTAGGAATCTTGGATTTGACCCTGATCTTCGCCAAGCGCCGCAAGTTCATCATCGTGTTCACGCTGATTGCGGCATTGGCGGCTATAGTCTATTCACTTTTGGCGCCGCACTATTTCAAGAGTCGCGCCAGCCTGATTCCCATCGTGGATAACGAGTCTATCGGCGCCATCAGCGGCAGCATCACCGATCTCATCGGCGGCAGCTTTATCAAGACGCCGAAGAGTGAGTATGCCGTGGATTTCATCACCGTGATGAAGAGTAGAACCTTCCGCGAGAATGTGGTGCGCGAGTTTGATCTCATCCCTTATTTCAAGATCAAAAAGCCGCCTATGGAAGCAATGGAGAAGGCCATCTATCGCCTGCAAAGCAGTTTGATAACGCTGGAATATGACAATGAATCATACCTGCTTACCATAGTTGCCGAGACCAAGGATAAGACGCTGTCTAAAGAGATTGTGGAGTTTTATCTGAAAGAGTTGGAAGATTATAATCAAAATCATCGCAATTATAAGAGTAAGATGAAGCGTGCCTTCCTCGAAGAACAGGTGAATAAACATATGAAAGATGTGGATTCGCTGGCGGTTGCGGTTAAGGAATTCCAAGAGAAGAACAAAGCCATCGCGCTGGAGATGCAGACGGATTCTGGGCTGAAGATATATTCTCAGATCGTCACCGAGCTTCTGCAATCCGAGATAGAGCTTGAGCTGGCAAGAACTCAGTATTCCGAACAATCCATACCCGTGCAACAGCTCAAGCAAAAGTATGATCTTTTGAAAGATAGGCTGGACGAGATGGAGAAGATAGGCGGAAGTCTCGGGCCTGATTATCTGATTCAGATCGATAAGGTGCCGGACTTGGGTATGCAGTGGAACATGCTGAAGATGAATGCCGAGATCAAGAAAGCGGTAGTGGAATTCCTCTATCCGCAGTATGAACTCGCACGCCTGGAAGAAGAGCGCGATAT
>DUNQ01000097.1 GCA_012839325.1 Candidatus Cloacimonadota bacterium | reverse complement strand
TACAGATCACGTTGGCGGAAGCATTGCCAGTGTGATGATAGTCCCCGGCTATGAATTCTGCACATACACCATCAAGGTATGGACAGGCGGAAACGCAAGCAGCCCCGGCAACCTCATGACCACTCAGGTTCTTGAAAGTCCTCAGGTAGGCACCTGGAACGCCGCTATTCTGCACAACCCGGTTGAGATTCTTGCAGGTCAAGAACTGTGGATAGGCTACCATGTGAATACTCAGGGCGGACACCCTGCAGGCTGCGACAACGGACCTCCCGTTAGCGGCAAAGGCAACATGATGAACATGGGCGGCTGGACTACCCTTGATCAAGTAAATGATGCTCTTACATATAACTGGCAGATCCAAGGCCTCGTTGTTCAATCCAGAGATGGCAAGAACATCGAAAGACCCATCTTGGTAGATACGCAAACTACGAGCTCCTCAGGCGCTCTCAGTCTTGCGCACGTGTCTGCTAAGAAAGATCGCTCACCCGTACTCGTAGGCTACAAAGTCTATAGAGACGGTGATCTCATCGGTTCTATCAACGATCCGCAAATCACCACATTCACCCAGCGTTCCGTTCCTAACGGCGTTTATGAATATGGTGTAACCGGCGTATATAGCACCGGCGAATCCAGCCCCGCAACCATAGAAGTGACGGTTAACCTCGAGTTGGAAGATGCTGTCCTTGAAGATAGCTTCGAAGACTATCCGGACTTTGCCACAGCCTTTGATCCTTGGACCTTAGTTGACCAAGATCAAGCTCCGAGCTATGGCTTCACCGGAATCGACTTCCCCGGAAGCGGATCACCATTTGCCTTCATGATCTTCAATCCCACGCAGACAGTGCCTCCGATTGACGATCCTCTGGCATACGAAGGAGATAAGATGGCAGCATCCTTTGCTTCTACTGCTCCTCCGAACAACGACTGGATGATCACCCCTCGCATATCCTTGGGTGCAAACAGCGCAATCAGACTCTTTGCTCGCTCACATACAGCGACCTACGGTCTCGAGCGCTTCAAGGTTGCCGTATCCGTAATGCCCAGTCCCCTCATTATGGGTGGATACACCTATATCTCGGGCGACGATTATATCGAAGCTCCTGCGAACTGGACTGAGTATTACTTCGACATCAGCAACTATGACAACGAACAGGTCTTCATAGCAGTACATTGCATGTCTAACGACGCCTTTGTATTCTATGTTGATAACTTCACGGTTCACTCCGGCCCCACTTCCACGGAAGATGAGGTTGTGCCTGTAGTAGTCACAGAGCTTAGCGGCAACTATCCCAACCCCTTCAACCCTGAAACTACTATTTCTTACAGCCTACAGGAAGCAGGCAATGTCAGCATCGACATCTATAACATCAAAGGCCAGCTGGTGAAACACTTGGTCAGAGATGATATGGCAGCCGGCAACCACACGGCTGTATGGAATGGAACAGATAATAATAACCGCGCTGTATCCTCCGGTGTTTACTTCTACAAGATGAACTCCGGTAACTACAGTTCGACCAAGAAAATGATAATGATGAAATAAGTAAAATTATTCATCAGATAAAGATGAAGGAGCCGCTTGTAATGAGCGGCTCCTTCTTCGTATATAACAGGGAAGGGGCTGATATCTTTATAAGCCCTCACAAGCTTTGCACTCACATAGTCTTACTACTATAAGAGCTGAATATAGACGGCATCTATCAGGGAAGACCGGGGCATGATTTGTCTCTGCTAATCTCACCGCTGCAAAGGATGAGTATTGAAATATATCCTCAAATATCTTAGTCCACGATGATTTAACTAAAAATATGTCTTGACTGTTTAGCGCGCTGAATAACGGTCATTCCAATGCTGTAAACATCTTACAGTATATAATATAACAAGGAGAACAGCTATGAAACAGCTCCGCAGTATTTTACTTTCGGCGATGATGTTGCTCATAATTGGGCAGCTTTTTGCCGGCGGATTCGCTCTTTCCGGAGTCGGCTCCAAGGCTACGGCTTTGGGTGGTGCATTCCGGGCTCTTGCAGATGATGGCAGCGCAATGTATTGGAACCCTGCAGGTCTTGCTTTTCAGGATGAAAATTCCGTCTCGTTGGGTGGAACTTTCATTTTACCCTCAGCAACTTGGGAACCAACTGCAGCTTATGCCACAGCAAATCCCGGCTATGAAGCCAAAGAGTATGAAGCAGAGAAATCTCTTCGTGCTTTCCCAAACCTCTTGGTGACCATGGCAAAGAACGAGCGCATCAAATATGGCTTGGGTGTTTTCGTGCCTTACGGCTTGGGAACCACTTGGAGTGCTTACGAGCTTCCCGGTGCGCCTTTTGTGTATGCAGACGGCTTCCCCGAAAACGACATGCTAAGCAGCATTCAGATAATCGACATCCATCCCACAGTTGCTTACAGGATTATGGATAATCTTTCCGTGGGAGCGGGAGTCAGCGTCTTTTATGGAAACATTGGGTGGTAAAGCCAAAAAGTATCCCCCTTGGCTATTAACCTTCTCTGCGTGCTTGATGAATCTGTCAACCACAAAAGGCGGAATGACGGGCACAGTCTT
>DUNQ01000096.1 GCA_012839325.1 Candidatus Cloacimonadota bacterium | reverse complement strand
TGGATTCCTTTGGCGGAACCGCGGGGATAGTGACGATTGAAGACATTCTTGAGGAGATTGTGGGTGATATTGAAGACGAATATGACGAGGAAGAAGAGCACAGGGCTATCTCATAGTCGTCTGCTAAACGGTCTATCTCCACATCCGCCATAGCAATCCAGGTATTGGGGCTGATCTGCTCTACATCGTGCTCTTCTTCCTCGTCATATTCGTCTTCAATATCGCCCACGATCTCTTCAAGAATGTCTTCAATCGTCACTATCCCCGCGGTTCCGCCAAAGGAATCCACGATGATTGCCATGGACTTTCTTTGGGATTGCATCTCGTGGAGGAGCTTGTCCACCGCTATGCTTTCCGGGGCAAAGAGCGGCTCGTGAATGAAGTCTCCTGCGGTCATCTCGTCTGTGATGTCCGTTTTGATCAGATCATAAACTATAAGCACTCCGATGATGTCGTCAATTGTGTTTTTATAGACGGGATAGCGGGTAAAGCCTTCCTTTTGAGCGATCTGCCGCACTTCGGAGATGGGCGTTGTGTCTTCAATAGCGATGATATCCGTGCGTGGTTCCATGATGTTTTTCGCCTTCTGATCGCGCAAGTCCAGCGCATCTTCTATCATCTCCATCTGTGTGGAAAGCGGACTATCTTCGTTGCTTTCTGCCAGGAGGAAGCTGATATCCTCTTTGGTGAGAAAGTCGTACTGATTGCCCTCTGCGACCTTGAAAAGTTTCATCAAGAATTTGTTGATAACGCCCACGATGGCTACAAAAGGCTTGAGTATATAATAGAACACCAAAAGCAAAGGATATGCCATGGGAACCAGCTTTTCGGCGTGATCGCGGAATACTGCTTTGGGGATGATTTCGCCAAAGATTAGCACAATCGTGCCCACGATCAGCGCGGTGAAGCGGGCGTCAAAGTTCTGCAGATTGCCCGCAAAAAGGGTGGCAATCGACGCCAAGACAGCGTTTGCCACATTGCTTCCTATCAGTGTGGTGCCTAAGAGCTTATCCGGCTCTCTGATGAATTTTAAGAGCGCGGCATCTCGCTTGCTTCGGCGGGCTCTATCCTCTAAAGCTATCTGATCTATGGACATCATGCCCGTCTCCAGCCCCGAAAAGAAGAAGCAGAGGCTGAGAAAGAAGACCAAAATCAAGAGTATGGGCAAAAACTGAAGCATGGTTTATTCACTCACCTTCTCGTTTCTCCAAACCACGCGTAGGCTCTGAACAAACTCGTCTATATCGCCTGCCAAAAATGCGTCTAAGTTGTGGCTGGTGAGGTTGATTCTGTGATCTGTGATGCGGGATTGTGGGAAGTTGTAGGTTCTGATCTTCGCGGATCTATCGCCGCTGGATATCTGGGCGCGGCGCGAGGAGGCAATCTCTTGTTCCTGCTTGGCTATCTCCATATCCAAGAGTCTACTACGCAATATCTTCATCGCCTTGGCTTTGTTTTTGATTTGAGACTTTTCATCCTGACAAGTAACTACAAGTCCGCTGGGAACGTGGGTGATGCGCACGGCAGAGTCGGTGGTATTCACGCTCTGACCGCCGTTGCCGCTGCTGCGATAGACATCTATGCGCAAGTCGCTGTCATTTACCTCGATATCAATCTCTTCGGCTTCGGGTAAGACTGCAACCGAGACCGCGGAGGTGTGTATGCGTCCGCCGCTTTCGGTGACGGGCACTCTTTGCACACGGTGCACACCGCTTTCAAAGCGCATCTGACCATATACATTTTCGCCGGAAATCATGAAGACGATCTCCCTAAAGCCGCCCAATCCCGTCTCATTGGAATCCATAAGCTCGGCTTTCCAGCCCTTTTGAACTGCATAAAAATTATACATGCGATATAGGTCTGCAACGAAAAGAGCTGCTTCCTCGCCGCCCGTTCCTGCGCGGATCTCTACGATTGCGTTCTTTAGATCATTGGGATCGCTGGGGATGAGCAAGTCGTGCAGCTTCGCCTCTTCACTTTCTAAGCTTTCTTCCAATATGGTGAGCTCATCACGTGCGAGTGCCTGCATTTCAGGATCGTCCTCAAGCTCCAAAAGCTCTTTTGTGTCACTTAATTGACCTTCAATATCCTGATAACTCAGCCAGCTTTCATTGATTTGGGTGAGCTCTTTGTAGCGGTGCATCAATGCCCGATATGCGCGCGCGTCTGCCATGAGAGCGGGATCTGCCACCTGCTCGTGCATCTCGTTTAATTCTTGCGCCAAGGCATTGAGCTTTTCTACGGGTATCATTTATCTTCGTCCAAAAGTGTTACATTATGCATGCTGTAATCCATCTCTAAAGCGGCTTTCATCGCAACTAATGCAACTTCTGCCATCTCGTCGTCCGGCTCTTGCGTGGTGATCTTTTGCAGCGCCATGCCGGGAATTGTCATGATCTTTACTATGGGATGATTGAGGTTTTTGCCGGAATATCTCAGCACCTCGTAACTCACGCCCGAGATCAGCGGGATGAGCAGGATGTGGTAGCCCAGCCTCAGATACATGGGCAGGGGCGCCTTCACGATGTAGTGCGAAACCAGCGTGTCTACCACAGAAAAGATCAGGATTCCGATCAGCAGCACGAAGAACATGAAGCTCGTGCCGCAACGCGGATGTATCGTGGTCTGAGCCTGGATATCGGCAATCTCTAAGTCCACATTCTTTTCATAAGCGTTCACGTTTTTGTGTTCTGCACCATGATATCTAAACAGCCTCTTAATATCTTGCATAAAAGAGATTAGCCAGATGTAAAGCACAAACATCACGATGCGGATGCCGCCGGCAAATAGGTTGAAATATAGATCCTGTTTGGAAAGATTCATCCAATCCGAAAGTTTATAAGGCAAGAGCCCAAAGAGCAAAAAGGCGAGCCCGAAAGCGATGACAAAGCTGAAAACTTCCTCTGCTTGGGATAAGAACTTTGACTTCTCTTTGATCTTTTCGCCTTTTTCAGCCGCCTCTATTTTGAGGTCTTCTTCAAAGCGATCTGCCGAGAAGGTAAGAGTGCTAAAACCAATCTTCATCATCTCGATCAGCGAGACAAAGCCCCTAATGATGGGTTTGCCGAAGGCTTTCTTCTTTTGGGTGATGCTCACGAAGGGCGTGATCTTAAGCTCTATATCACCGCTCTTGCGGCGTACAGCTGTGGCCAGTCTATCTGGTCCGCGCATCATCACGCCTTCGATAACCGCTTGTCCACCAACATTTATTTCTTTTTTCATAATCATTTTCCTCTTTTATAAAAGATAAAACAAAAACGCCAACTCGCAACATTGGCGAGGCTGGCGTTTCAGATTGGTGAAAAAGCTATTTATCGGAAGAAATATTGTATTTCTTGTTGAACTTTTCAACGCGACCGGCGGTGTCGACAATCTTCTGTCTACCGGTATAGAAGGGGTGGCAAACATTGCAGATATCAATCTGCATGTCACCTTTTGTACTGCGAGTTTCAAAGGTGTTTCCACAAGCGCAGGTGACCTTCGATACTTCGTATTTAGGATGTATTCCCTGTTTCATTTATCATATCTCCTTGCAAATTCTTACAATTCTATACCAAAATTAGGAATACCCTATTTTTGTCAAGAAAGACTTTTCCACATTCTTTTTTGTGCTTGCACAAGCACGCAGTTTCACTTCATTTATCTCGGCAACGCACTTAAAGTCTAGCCCAATGTAATGGGCAACAAAAAGCCATCCTCTCGGATGGCTCTATCTATTATTTCTTTTTATGACGATTTTTACGGAGGCGTTTCTTCCTCTTGTGAGTTGAGGTTTTTTTGCGTTTTCTTTTTCTTCCACTCGGCATATTATCTCTCCTCTATTAGCTGATGATCTTGGTATTCTTTACGCTATTCTTGAAATCGCGGGAGAATTTGAATGTGGGGACCGTGCGTTCCGGAACGTGAACCTGTTCATCGGTTTTGGGGTTACGACCCATGCGGGCTTTACGGGTTTTGAGGCGATAGGTGCCAAAACCACGAAGTTCGATGTGATGCCCTTCGGCAAGAATGTCTTTAACGCTCTGGAAAAGTGCGTCAACTACTGCTGCTACGTCTTTGCGAATGATTCCTGTACTTTCGGATACTCTTTTTACAAGATCTGCTTTAGTCATTTTTTTGTACTCCTTAAATAATTCTATTATTAGATTTAAATTGTTCTATTCGAGCAATTAAGATACTCAAAAGCAAAAGATTAGGTTTTATGTCAAGTGAAATATATTTTTTCTGATCGAAAATATGCGAGAAATACATAGATTATAGTTCAATAAAGAAGCCGTAACCCACGTAGTAAGCGGCTTTAAGGGCTTTTTGCAAAACAATGAGATTTATTTGCTTTTGCCAAAGGCGTGAGCCCCCTTGATTACTCACTTTTCAGTAATTTGCGGGATATTTTCGTGAGTTTTCAGTTAATGGCATCTACTCGCTCAAGAAAGGTAGAATGAATATTTTAGTGGAATAAGAACATATGGCAGGCCCTAATAAAGGCTATCATCAATGAATCAGAAAAAGGGATTAACTCATGAAAAGAAAAAAGCATCTCACTCGCTAACAAGCCCTCAAAACCCGCATGAATACGCATATTTAAAAATATAGCTTGACGGCAAAATGCCATATTAGACATTGGCTTACACTGACACTTATTAACTATAAGGAGGACCTTATGAAAAGAAAGGTTATCATCATGGGTGCAGCCGGACGTGACTTTCACAACTTCAACGTCTTTTTCAGAGACAACGAAAATTATGAAGTTGTAGCATTTACGGCCACTCAAATCCCCGGAATCGACGACAGAAAATATCCCGCAGAACTTGCCGGAAAACTTTATCCCAACGGAATCGAAATTAAGGCAGAAGAAGATCTCGAAGAGATCATCAAAGAGTACAACGTTGACCTCGTAATCCTTGCCTATAGCGACCTTCACCACGTTGAAGTGATGAACAGAGCATCCTTAGTCAATGCCATCGGCGCAGACTTCATGCTCATGGGCGTAGATAGCACCACCATCAAAACCACCAAGCCTTTGGTCACAGTTTGCGCAACCCGTACGGGCACAGGCAAATCTCAGACCACTCGCGCGGTTGTAAGAGCTCTCAAAGCTCGCGGTCTCAATGTTGTAGCTATTCGCCATCCCATGCCTTATGGCGACCTGGTCAAACAAAAAGTTCAGCGCTTTGCTGAAATTGAAGACCTCAAAAAGCACAATTGCACCATCGAAGAGATGGAAGAATATGAACCCCACATCGCAATGGGCAGCATTGTCTATTCCGGCGTGGACTACGAAGCAATCGTTCGCGAAGCTGAAAAAGAAGCCGACGTCATCATTTGGGACGGCGGAAACAACGACATCCCCTTCTTCAGATCAGACGAAATGGTTCGCATTGTAGTGGTTGACCCGCATCGCCCCGGCGACGAAGTCACCTACTTCCCCGGCGAATCAAACGTGCACATGGCAGACGTTGTAGTGATCAACAAGATCGATAGCGCAGACCTCATTGACATCAATGAAGTTCGTGAAAACGTTCGCGCTACCAATCCCGATGCCATCGTCGTTGACGCAGCTTCTCCCCTCTTTGTGGACAAACCTGAACTCATCAGCGGCAAGAGAGTGCTCGTTGTTGAAGACGGCCCCACACTCACACATGGAAACATGGCATTTGGCGCAGGCACCATCGCTGCTGAAAAGCACGGTGCAGCTGAGCTTGTCGATCCCCGTCCTTGGGCTGTCGGCGAAATCCATGACACCTTCGAAACCTATGACACTATTGGTCCCGTGGTTCCCGCAATGGGCTATGGCGAACAGCAGCTGAAAGACCTCGAAGAAACCATCAGAAAGACTGAATGTGACGCTGTCGTAATCGCAACTCCGATCGACCTTCGTCGCATCATCAAAATAGATCAGCCTGCTTGCCAGGTTGGCTATGAACTGCAAGAAATCGGCGTTCCCACACTCGCGGAAATCCTCGAAGACTTCGCAGTGAAGAAATAAACATGCTCTTGGCAGAAAGACAATTCTTTTTTGCCTAAGAATGCATAGATTGGGGGATGAGCCATGCACGGTTCATCCCCTTTTTTAGGATCAAAATTAAGCGCAACAAGAGGAGTGATCATGAAAAAGACAGCGCTTATCGCCCTGGGCGGAAATGCCATCATCAAAGCCGGGCAAAAAGGCACGGCATATCAGCAATTTGAAAATACGGCACAATCTTTGGACGGAATCGTGAGGCTAATCCATGAGGGATATAATATTTGCCTGATCCACGGCAATGGTCCGCAGGTGGGCAATATGCTTCGCCAGCAAGAGCTTGCCGAGCCGCATGGCATCCCGCCGCTACCATTGGGATTGCTCAATGCCGCAACTCAGGGCACGATGGGCTATATGATTGAGCAAAGCTTGCAGAACCGCTTGAAAGAGCAAGGCTTAGAACAAGATGTCATCAGCATACTTACTCAGATTGTCGTGGATGAAAATGATGAAAGCTTTTGCGCGCCCGCGAAGTTCATCGGCAGTCGATATTACAGTGCGGATGAGGCTGAGCAGTTGCGTAAAAGCACGGGTTGGACGCTGATAGAAGACTCCGGCAAGGGATATCGCCGTGTCGTTGCCTCGCCTACACCGCAGAAGATCATCCCTGCAAAGAGCATCGCCGAGCTCATAGCATCCGGCACCATCGTGATTGCTGCAGGCGGCGGAGGCATTCCCGTAACAGAAGACGAACACGGCAAGCTCTCCACCATCGACGCCGTGATAGATAAAGACCTCGCCGGCGCACTTTTGGCGCATGAGATAGGTGCTGAGAGTTTTATCATTCTTACCTCGGTGGAAAAGGTCTTCCTGAACTATGGCAAAGCAAATCAAGAACCCATCTCAAAACTCAGCCTGAAAGAGGCTAAAGAACACTATGAACAAGGACAATTTCCCGCAGGAAGCATGGGACCCAAGATCTTGGCAGCTATGGACTTCATTCAGCGTGGCGGCAAGGAAGTTATTATTACTTCCATAGAGAATCTCATCCCGGCGATAGAGGGCAAGGCAGGCACGAGAATCTACGCCTGAAGCCGTGAATTAAAAATATCCTTGATTCTTCTCAAGTTTTTTCAGAACCTACTACAGTTATACTTGAATCTGATTTTTTGGGAAAGCAAAAGAGGGCGTCATGAGGGTTCTCATGGTGGCTTTTGAAGATGTGGTTGAAAGCAGGGCGCAGAGCGGCTTTGACCGTGTCTTCCCTATTGGGTTCAGGTGGAGATGTGGTCATGATATGGTCATGGGCATGAGCGTATCATAAGCGGAAGGTGGGCTGTGAGCAATGAGGAAGGGATGGGCTGGCTTGTTGGAATGAGCTATATTAGCAATGGGAAAATAGAACGCGGATTGAACGGATTGAACGGATATTGCTCGCTATGCTCGCTGATTTGATATGTATCTAAATTTGATAATAGGAGTTTGAGATAATGTGTTTTAAACTATTATCTATGGTTTCTAATATTGAGTTTGTTGTTTAAGCCGGCAAATAAGAGTTTTCTTGAGCACTAAAGCGTCTCCTTCTACAGGCTCGTATTCTGCAGAGAAATAAGAACTATCTATTAAGCTTAAAACACAATCTTTACATCTTCTTTATAGTGCTGCAAGGTGCTATTTAGGCTTGCAGTCCAACCATCGATAAAGACCTTACCGTTTTTGATGGCATCTGCAAAATCTTCATTGCTGATCTCAGTGCTATTTGTAATGTAATAATTGTTTTCTATCTTATAAATACAATCCTTTACCACCTCTTCGGGAACCTGTGTAGGCTCGTCTAAACCGACAGTAAAAATCATATTGTATATACGGCTGATAGTATCGCCAATTAGTTCCGGGAACATGATCTCCCCGTCTTCTACCTCTAATTTTGGAGCATCCACGCTATCAAATACTTTAAAACCAACATCGGGAATATCTTTTTTGAGATCATCAAGGAAGCCTACTTCGCCATTTTCATCTTCTATCTCTTTGACGATCTTGTCGCCGGCTCGCCTCAACCTTTCGATTGTAATGCTGGATATAACAGGCGGGAGATTGTTATCTAAACAAAACTTATGAGCCGGATTCCTTTCTTCTATTGCTTCGTCTATTTGACAAAGGATGAACTTGCGATTGCCTCCATCTTCTGCATTGAGCTGCATTACAGCATCACCGGTTGTCCCTGAACCTGCAAAGAAATCAAGAATAATGTCATTTTCTTTCAATACAAAAGAAAACAATCTTTTTAAAACAGTGTGAGATTTAGGATTATCAAAAACACCCTTATCCAGTAAGCTTTCCACATAATTAGTAGAGCTTCTCCCATCTTCGTAGATGACAGATCTCAGTATATCTTTTGCTGATTCAAGTCTAATTTTTGGCTTAATCAGTATATTTTCATCAATTCCGAACTGTATATTGCCCTCTGCAATCATTTTCCTCATAGTTGATTCAGGAAAACGGAAACCCTTAGCCGGAACTTTGCAGATTTTTCCAGTATCGGGATGTATAACATCATAAACATATCCACCAAGTCGAGGGTTAGCAACATCTCCATCATGATAAACACCTATTTCATCAACATTATCATAATGCGCAACTCTTGGCAAGTTATCATGATTTATTCTTATCCACTTTCTTAATTCTATTTGAATTGTAGAAATATCATTACTAAACTTTTTCTTTAAAGCCAAGTATTGCTTTTCAATTAATTGAGCTGCTTCACTTTCGCTTTCCCATGCGTTTTGATTTTCTTTCGACTTAGCATATACTAAAATGTATTCATGTTCTGTATTTATTTGAGTTTTATTATTATCAGTGGCAGTCTGCAAAACAATATTCCCCACAAAGTTCTCTTCCCCAAACACATCATCACAGAGTAGTTTCAGGTTTGCCTGCTCGTTGTCGTCAATACTGATAAATATAACGCCATCATTGCTTAGTAAGTCTCTTGCCAAAAGCAGGCGAGGATACATAAAAGACAGCCATCCATTATGGCTTTTTTTAGTTTTGAAGCTAAAATCCATGCGCGCAAAGTCATCTTCGCTAAGATTTACTAAACCCAAAACCTCGGCTTCTTCTTTATTGAACTTGTCGGGATAGATAAACTCATCTTTATCTGTGTTATAGGGCGGATCTATATATATGCATTTTATCTTGCCGGTGTAATGGCTCTTGAGAATCTTCAGGCTATCCAAGTTATCGCCTTTCAACACTAAGTTTTGAGTGGTGTCTATATCTTTGCTCATGGTTGTATTAAGGCGCAATTCTTTATCAGTTTCTTGGGAATATTTTGCGCGAGCAAAGTTGCGGCCTACGAAGTTCAGGCCATATCCATTTACCTTTTCATCAATGGGCAAGCCCGCTGCGGCTTTGAGCTCATTGAGATCAATCTCATTGTCTTTGATAATGCTTGGGTAATGCTCTTTGAGGAAGGCTAAGAGCTTGTTCACGCCACGATCTGTATCAACAACTGAATATCCTTCTTCTAAAAACTGATTCTTCATTTTATGTCCTTATGTCTGAGTCATTTATTTTAATGCGCATAGTAAGTTCCTAACTCGTTTGCAACCATTTTACCGACGTTGGCAAAATGGTTAAACTTGATTCGTCTCGCAACGTTATCTGCCAAGTGTAAGAGTTGGTTTGTATGTTCATATTTCATTACTTTTAAGCTATATTGTAGAATTTATCAAAGTAGCAAGCTGCGTTCTATTGATTCGCTCTTTGAACGAGACTTTGATATTTTGGTCTTTATAATGCTCATTTAGGGCATCAAAATACTTTTTCGCAAAGTCTATTTTCATTTTCTCGTCTTTGGGTATTCTTGTAGAGGAATCATATCCTTTGGCTTCTACGACGAGGAATATCTTGTTGCCATTTGCGCTCTTAATTGCATAGCAAAAATCAGGATTGTAATCGCCTAATGGCGTCCTAATCTTCAAGCGCGGCAATTTGCCAAAGATCTCAATGCTATCGATATCGGGATCTTGCTCTACTATTTCAAGCTCGAAATCGCTATCATATTCAATCACTTCTTCAAAAACCCATTTATGTCTTAGTGAAAAGTCATTCTCTATGTCTTTTTGATATTTGCCCGTGCTTCCTATATCCAAATAGCATTTACCGTCTTCTTTCTTAAACACATTGGGCAAGGCTTTTCCATTGAGCTTGCCATAATGAATCTTGGTTTTGAGCATGGCAATTAAGTTATGATTGATGATTTCCGAGATTTCTCTTTGAGCTTGCTCTGGGTTGTTGCAAAGCATTTTATTCTTGAACTCATCGCTTAGAGCATTGAAAACCTTTACCACAAAGGAAAGCGGTGTTTTGGTTGTGTTTGATAGATTTTGGACTAACTCCAGGTAGTTCACCTTGCTTCTATATGAGACAGTATCTGTCAGCCTCTCTGTTATTGCGCCTTGCTTGCCAATCTTATTGATATTGAGCTCGGCACGAATGGTCTGCAATAGTATCTTCTCGATGTTTACTGCTTCTATCTGCTTTTTTATGTTTTGAATTAATTGCTCTTCCTGGTCTTTGCTAAGGGAATCAAGCATATAAAAAGCATTTTTGTTGATTGCTTTCCAAAGGTTTTGAAATTCTTTAAGGTGAGTGTCTTTGATAAATACTTTCTTTTTGCTCTTGACGTTTTCTGCCTTTTGCACATAAGTGCTGGCATCTGTTGCAAATAGGTTTTCTATCACCTTTATCTGATCATCCGGCAGCTCTTGTTGTCTTAGAATCTGTGAATATTGCGGTGATCTTTCAAAAACATCATTGCCGTCAACAATTGCTTTGAAGACAATCATTTCACTGTCTTCCATCAATCTGCTGATCTTGCGGATGGTGTGGTCATCAAATTTGCCTTTTTCTTTTAAGAGTATTTTAAGTTCCCGCACTGTGAACACATCGGCGATGAGGAAGGAATTGCTTAAGATCTCGTTCTGTATAGCCTCCACAAATCCCTGCTCTTTGCCTGATACTACTACATCTAAGTTGTTTATTCCCCAGAAATCTTCTTGGTTGCCATCTAAGTGTTTGAGCGTATTGCGTTGCAGGTCTTGATTTACAGATATGCGTAAGCCGCGGCCAATCTGCTGAAGTTTGGATATTTCGCTTCCTTGGTTGGATAGCTTGCATATTGTGAAAACATTGGGGTTGTCCCATCCTTCTTGCAAAGCCCAGATGGAGAAAATGAAACGCGTGGGGCTTTCAAAAGAAAGCAGTCTCTTTTTGTCTCTTAGAATCTCATCCACTCCGCTCTTGATCTTCTCATCAGCATTGCCTTTGTCGCCTGAGAAATATCCCTTATGCACTAAGAGCTCGTTGTTTTCATCAAAGTCTTTTTGTAGGTATTTATAATAGGCGTCGGCTTGATCCAGTTCTTTTATAATCCTATCGTACTGCTTTTTATATTCTTCTTCAAAGATGTTTTTCACTTTGGGATTATCGCCGCGATACAAGCTAATATCGCTTCCCATGAAGAATAGAGAAAGCGCTTTAATGCCTTGTTCAAATAGTATTTGTTCTTTTTCAAAATGTATCTTGATGGCTTGTTTGATCATTGCCCTAAGTGCATCATCAGATAATGAGTAATCTACCTTTACGAGAGTGTCATCTGCTAAGACAAGGGTGTCTTTATTGACCCTCTTTATGCTTTTGCCATTGAATAGAGAACCTGCGCTAAGAGCCCTTCTAACTATCACTCCATTTGCTAATGTGTGCACAATGGCTGTGTTCTTTCCTCCGTCCCGCTCAACACCGATGAGGGTATCTTCATTTTCTACAACATCCTGAGTGTAAACTACAATCTTCTTAACTAAACTCTGTCTAAATGAAGAAATGCTGTCTAAAATGTAGGCAACATTTGATAGGGGTAAGCTGTTTTTCTTCTTTGGAAATGTGGCGCCGAAGCGTAGATAGTAGTTGTCAAATCCTACAAAATATTTCTTGAAAGCGTCGCCTTCAAAGCGGTGGGCTTCATCCATTATCACAATTGGATTGAGTCGCTTCAGGCATTCCAAATATGTTTTTGCGGGGTCTTGATTTATGAGGAATATTTCCGGGGTATTTATATCTCTTTCTAAGGGTCGGTTGAGGATATTGTCTTTGTGGCTAAAAGAGCTTGGTGTCATTATTAAAACAGACAAATGCGGCGTGCCAATATACTGGCTAACGGCTGAAATATTGCCGCCTTCATATACAAATGTCTCTATCTCTTTTTCTCTTTCGTTGGCGTAATATGCCTTAAAATAGTCTTTGGTGTCTTGTAGATGGGTCTTCGTACCTTCGCGAATAGCCACGGATGGAACAAGAATAATAAACTTTTTGTATCCAAAGTTCTTATTTAGCTCAAACATGCTTTTGATGAAGGTAAATGTTTTGCCGGTTCCCGTTTCCATCATTATGTCGATGTTCTTTGTGTCTTTAACCGGAAAGTTATAATGGTTATTATCGTGATGCTCTTTTATCACCTTGCTAAAACTCTCGTTTTGGTGCAAGCTTCTAAAAAGGCTCACTATGTTGTTTACACAGTCTTCTTGGTAGCCCTGTATTTCATACTGAAACTGTTTTGTCTGGCTTTTCAGCATTTTTAATAATCCAACCTTTAAAAAGTTCCCATGTTTTATTTAGTTTTGGAGTGGAATCCAATCCTTATGTTATGATGCTTTGTGAGGGTGTGCATGATGATGTTGTCCCTCGTAAAATAAACTATAAACTCTGTTTAACTGTTGGGATCATTGTCTGTAATGGGCATTTCTGAGTCAAGTGTTATCTTTTGTGGACATTTAACAATCGGTGAAACAGCATTGTACTCGGTTTTATTTGTATTCATAAACCTGAGCTTGAAGAAGACAGTGTAAACGGCGATTTGATCGATATGGGCGGCATTGCAGTTGATGTGCATGGCAAGCCGATCAGCTCTGAAGAGATTGAGGATACGGCAAATAAGCAAAGGAAAATCTTGGAAGGTTTATCTGAGAACATAGTTGACCTTCTTGCAGAAAAGACACTTACAGCAAAGGAGATGTGCACTTCGCTGGATACTGATATATCGTATCAAAGAATGTCTAATTTATTGAAAAATATAGATGATGTGGAAAAGGTGAAAGTGGGTAGATCGACGAAATATCGGGTGAAAATGCCGGATATATTTGATTTGCAAGTAAGTCAGAATTAGTGGAAAAATTGACTTTTCTTGTTTGATCAGGTTATTGTCCTATCTCTTCATCTTTAATTGCATTATAAATCTCTAATTTAAGAGACTCATCTTCTTCATTTCCTTGCAGTAATCCTCACCTTTAAACCAAGATTGGATAAAGTCTTCGTCTCTTTGGTTTATATACTTTGTTCCCCCGCCTGTGCGCATATTGATGGTATCTATCACTATATCAAGCATTTCACCACGTAAGATTCTTGCTCTTTCGCTTTCTACCAAGAGCATTGCTATACTCAAGAAGGAGCGAAAGTCAAATATACCTATTTGAGGTGATTTCATGTTAACGAAATTCACTTCATTAACGTTGTTTTCCCTTACAAGCAACTTTAATGAGTTTAGTCGTTTACCCCTTAAGATCTCATATCCATTTTGTAAAAGCTCTTCTCCATATCTATTTATATAGTTATCAATTGTGCGAATACTTACTTCAAAAAAATCAGCAACTTGTTTTTTAAAGAAAACAATTTTGCCTTCGAAATGCAAACCATAGAGTTTAATTTCATTTTGTATGGCTTGCACAGCAAATTGATTGTTCAATATGTTTTTACGATCTACGGCTGAATTAGTTAAATCTTTAGACATCTTACGACTCTTAGTATGCAATTTCCCATCTTGTTGCTTGATCTATAGACATTAGTGCAGCTTTTGGGCTTAGACTATGACTACTAAATCACATCTATTCTGTTTTATTTTATTCTTCATCGTTTGACAAGAGATAGCTTTGGCAAAATTCTGTCAATGATTTTCGCAGGGATTTGCTTTCTAAATGGTTCATGTGGTATTTTGCAAATGGTTTGATATAGTTTGAAAGGAAGCCGTTTGTGACAACGAGGACGTTCCCACCCCGGTCGTGGCTGAGCGGCGTTTGTGACAACGAGGACGTTCCCACCCCGGTCGCGGCTGGGTGATATTTGCGGCAACGAGAACCTTCCCCGACCGAGTAAAGGATATGCTTTGCGTATGGGTTTGGTCAGGTGAGATTCTCTCGCCTGAAAAAGCTATGGATAATGCTGCTCATTGCAGCAAAATGTTGCAACACCCACCGCAGCTTTCAATTGAAGTTCATGACAACAATGAATTGTAGAAAGATAGTGCAGATATGCCGACAGCAACATGCCTGCCTTATTATTTTATTGACGGGATACAGTCTCATGATATTAATGGTTCACCATGCCCATATTCCAATTTAGAAGGAGAAGACAGTGCTCACACAAAGGCTTAGCTGTGACATTCAAATCAATATGAAGACTTGTCTTCTACTTGCGCTTCTGTGCTTTTCAAGCCTTGTATTTGCTTACGAAAGTAAGAACCGTCTGAGTTTTTTTGCTGATATTGCAGATAAAAATAGCCTTGCGGGCATTGATTGGATGATGGAGCTTTCCAAAAGTGAGGACTTGGGCTTTGTGGAGATCAGTGGCGAATATTCCCTTCTATCGCGCCTGAGAGGCAGCTGGGACGACGATCTTGACGCAGACATCACATCACAGCACTATCGCTATTATCTCAGCTTAAATCGCCCTCAGACGGAATTGAGATTGGGCTTGCAAAGATTGAATTTCGGCTCTGCAAAAGTGCTGAGGCCGCTGATGTGGTTTGACAATATCGACCCCATGGATAGCTATCAGGAGACCAAGGGCGTGGAGGCGCTGCTTTTGCGTCATCATTGGCTAAATAG
>DUNQ01000095.1 GCA_012839325.1 Candidatus Cloacimonadota bacterium | reverse complement strand
GGCCGCCAAGGCGGTCTTCTCGAAACGGGCAAGTGTATTCTTGCCAGCAGTGCGGACAGTATTCTCGCAGATAAGAGGAAAGAACTCTCTTGCCCCCAGCTCGGTGCATTTCTCTATGATCAGCTCATCATGTTGATTTTTAAGAAGCGAGAAAGCTATGCTAAAGCCGGGCTCAAGCAAAGCTATCTCTTTGACATCTAAGATTTTTATGCGACTTTCTTTCTTATCTATGGCAATAATCTCTGCTTCAGCAAGCAAGCCATTACCACTATTGAGCAAAATGATTTGGCCTATTTTGGCTCTTCTCACTCTGCTCAAATGGTGGTGTTCATCGGAGTCTAAAATAAGCTCCGAACTGCTCTTTTTAAGCTCAGGAAAGTAATATGAAGGCATAATCAGCTAAAATAGTTCCTCAGCCTGGAAAAGAACCTTCTATCCGGCTTTAGTTCACGCTTGGTATCGTATTCCGCAATTTGCTTGTAAAGATTCGTCTCATCTTTGCTGATCTTAGTGGGAATAACTACAACGATTTCCACCAATTGATCGCCTTTGCTATATGAGTTCAAAGATTTAATTCCCATATCTTTGAGACGGAATACACGTCTGTTCTGCGTTCCGGCGGGTATCTTCATCTTCACTTTTCCACTTAGCGTGGGCACCATCACCTCTCCGCCCAAAACGGCTTGAGATACGCTGATGGGATATTCAATCAGAATATTATTGCCATCACGCACGAATACATCATCAATCTTTTCGCGGATAAGAACGAGAATATCGCCCTTTGCACCACCACGCGGGCCTGCATTACCTTGCCCACGCATCCTGATATATTGTCCGTCTTCCACTCCGGCGGGAATCTTGACATTGATCTCTTTGACCTTGCCCATGCGGCCTTCGCCATGGCACTTGCTACACCTGTTTTTGATGATCTTACCTTCACCGCGGCAGGAGGGACATTCACCCATCACCTGCATCTGCCCAAAGAGAGATTGACGAACCGTATAAACCTGACCGCTACCGCGACATTGGGTGCAAGTCTCCACCTCACCATCCTCACTGCCGCTGCCGTTACATTTATCGCAGGCTTCTTTGGTGCTGATCTTGATCTTCTTTTCTACACCCGTGGAGATTTCTTTGAGGCTGAGCGAGAGTTCTATCTGCAGGTCTTCCCCACGGTTTGAACGCCTGCCGCCAGCCCTGCCACCGCCGAATCCACCGCCGAATAAGCCCTCAAAAATAGACGAAAAACCATCTCCGAAAATATCATTGATATCAGCATGACGAGTAAAGTTGTCCCAAGAGAAACCGCCAGCGCCAAAATGATCGGCATCATGACCGAATTGATCATAACGTTGACGCTTTTCGGGATCGCTCAGGATCTCGTACGCTTCACTGGCTTCTTTAAACATCTCTTCAGCTTCTTTATTATCAGGATTCTTATCCGGATGATATTTCATTGCCAGCTTGCGATATTCTTTCTTTATAGTATCGGCATCGGCATCTCTGCTCACACCAAGGATTTCATAATAATCTCTTTTTTGCATTCTCTCTCCAGCTAAAAACTGCACTCATTTAGGCAGTGATATTTCTTAGAAAACAGCTTGCCTCCCGAGAGATTATCCGGGGAGGCAGAGCTGCTGTATCTTATTATTTTATTATTCGTTATCGTCTACAACTTCATATTCTGCATCAATAGGACCGTCGGCTTTTTCTTCCGGCTGTTCTGCTTGCGCAAAATCTTCGGGATTAAAGCCCTGAGCATTCGGATCAAATCCCGCTCCGTCCTGTTGCTGCTGTTGCATATCGGCATAGATGATCTCGCCGAGCTTCTGTGCTTTCTTAGAAAGCTCGTCTTTGATCTTATCTACCTGTTCTTTATCAGTAGCTTTTTCAAGCTCTTCTTTTGCTTTTTTGACTTCTTCTTCGAGGTCTTTACGCTCGTCTTCAGAAAGCTTTTCACCATAATCTTCAATGCTCTTATCAGTGCTGAAGATCAATGCATCAAGCTCGTTCTTTGCGCTGATGAATTCCTGACGCTTCTTATCTTCTTCTGCGTGGATTTCTGCATCACGAATCATGCGATCGATGTCTTCCTGATCGATGTTTCCGGCACGATCGATGTGTATGGATTGCTCCTTACCAGTTCCTTTATCTTTGGCAGATACGTGCAGGATTCCGTTTGCGTCGATGTCGAAAGTCACCTCAATCTGAGGAACGCCGCGCATTGCAGCCGGGATACCCACGAGATCAAATCTGCCCAAGCTCTTGTTATCACCCGCCATAGGACGCTCACCCTGCAAGACGTGAATGGTCACGGCAGTTTGATTGTTTTCGGCAGTTGAAAACACTTGGCTCTTCTTGGTAGGGATGGTGGTATTTCTATTGATCAGAGCAGTCATTACTCCACCCAAGGTCTCGATTCCCAGTGAAAGCGGTGTGACGTCCAGAAGCAGGACATCGCTCACTTTGTCGTCACCGGAAAGAATAGCACCCTGGATAGCGGCGCCGATTGCCACCACTTCATCCGGGTTCACGCTACGATTAGGCTGTTTGCCAAAGAAGTTTTCTACGGCATCGCTAACAGCGGGTATGCGCGTGCTTCCGCCCACGAGCAATACTTCTTGAATATCGCTGGCACTGAGCTTGGCATCATCCAGAGCTTTCTTACAAGGCTCTAAAGTGCGCTTTACGAGATCTTCGGTTAAGCGATTGAACTCTGCCAAACTAAGATCGAGATCCAAGTGTTTTGGGCCAGTTGCATCTGCCGTGATGAAAGGCAGGTTGATATTCGTGGTCTGGGTGCCGGAGAGCTCAATCTTGGCTTTTTCGGCAGCTTCTCTTAAGCGCTGAAGTGCCATTGGGTCTTTGGATAGATCAATGCCTTCCAGCTTCTTGAATTCATCTAAGATCCAATTGATCACGCGCTGGTCAAAGTCGTCTCCACCCAGGTGGGTATCACCGTGGGATGAAAGAACTTCCACCACTCCGGAAGATATGTCCAAGATGGAGATGTCAAAGGTTCCGCCGC
>DUNQ01000094.1 GCA_012839325.1 Candidatus Cloacimonadota bacterium | reverse complement strand
CTAACAAAGAGTTGAAATTGACTCAACCTTTTTCTTGAAAAGTTGAACTCAATTTTACACCAACATTTGAGACACTACCAGTTTCTCTTTATAAAAAGATAAACACATAAGAGAGGAAAGCAAATAGTAGGGCGCATTATATCATCTTTAGACCCAGTTCCTCCTGCATGATTGCGATGTTTTTGGCTAAGTTTGGCAGGATTCGGACGCCGTGCTTTTTCACTTCAAGCTCGTTCTCATACTCTTTTTCTCCAGCTACATAGATGCGTTCTTTGTCAGGCATTTTCTGTGAGCTTTGCAGGCTTTCGCAGATCTGAGTAGTAGTGTTTTTAAATTCTTCAATTTCTATGAAAAAATCTATATTTATCGCCAGGAAGAGGTGTCCCAAGTGATATGGTGCTGGCTTTCCGCTCTCATCACGTCCCAAAAGTCCGTTCAAGAAGCTGCCGCCTTGCAGTGCCGCACAGAGGATTTCCACCATGGTTCCCAAGCCATAACCCTTGTGTCCGCCAAGCGTCTCATCCGCTCCGCCCAAGGGAAGCAGCGCCGCCGTTTGATCTACAAGGTCTTTTAAAAGCCTCGGCGTATCCGTGTGTGGATTGCCTTCCAGGTCGATTGCCCAACCCGAGGGAGTATCGCGCTCTTCGCGGGCAAATTGCTCTATCTTTCCACGCTGGGAGATTGATGTAGCGGCGTCATATATAAAGGGATAGGGGAGGTTTGTGGGAGCGCCGAAACAGATTGGATTTGTGCCCAAAAGAGGAGAGACGCCATTGGTGGGGCATATCGATGGGCGCGCATTGGTAAAGGTCATGCCGATCATATCCTCTTTGGTAGCCATCTCTGCATAATATCCGCAAATGCCATAATGGCTGGAGTTTCGCACGGCGACAGCGCCTATGCCATATTGCCGCGCCTTGTCTATCGCGTTTTGCATGGCCTTATGAGCGATAACGTGCCCCATGCCGTCGTTCCCATCCCAAAGCGCCGTAGCATAGCGATCTCGGATTACATCAATCTGCGTCTCGGGATTTTGTATGCCGAGCTTAATGCGATCATAATACATTTTCAGCCTGCCGATTCCGTGGGACTCGATTCCTTTTAAGTCGCTGGCAATAAGTATCTTGGAACAAATCTCGGCATCATCCTTCGGCACGCCGATCCTAATGAAAACTTCTTGCATAAATTCTTCTAAAACATGCACGGGCAAATATTGCATGCAAAACCTCCTCTTTCATCATGATTTCTTGATGCTCAAAACAAGCGCAAGAGATGAAAAACATATACGCACTTTTTAGCAATTTATGCAAACTGTCAATCAAATTATAGCAATTTTCGGGAATTCTTGGAGATTAGCCCGAAAATGTCTATAACATGGATCTCGTAAAGTTCTGATGTTCAGCTGCTTACCCCATACCTTGCCTATGGGGTTCAGCTTGTCTTACGGCTATGATATGCTCATGGCGATGACCACATCATGACCACATCATCACGAGAACCCTATAGGGAAGCCATGGGAAAAAAGCGAAAATCGGCGAAGAAAAATAGGATTTTGACTTGACCTGAGCGGCGGGATTTGTCCAATGGATTTATGAGAAAAATCATTCACATAGACATGGACGCTTATTATGCGGCAATTGAGATCAGGGAAGACCCCTCGCTGAAGGGGAAATGCGTGATCGTGGGCGGCTCGCCAAATAGCCGCGGCGTGGTGACGACCTGCTCTTATGAGGCTCGTAAGTATGGCGTTCACAGCGGTATGCCCTCCAGCCGGGCATGGAAGCTTTGCCCTAAGGGCATCTTTATCCGCACAGATTTTCCTCTGTATAAACAGGTTTCCGGTCAGATCCGCGAGGTCTTTTACAATTGGACAGATAAGGTAGAGCCCGTGAGTTTGGACGAGGCATATCTGGATGTGACAGAGAATAAACACGGTGAAGACAGCGCCGAGACAATCGCACAAATGATTAAGGACGAGATATTTAGCAAGACCCGTCTCACCTGTTCGGCAGGAGTTTCCTTCAATAAGTTCTTAGCAAAGATAGGCTCGGACTTTCAGAAGCCGGATGGGCTGACCGTGATAGACGAAAGCCGCGCGCAGGAAATACTGTTTTCCCTGCCCATAGAGAAGTTCCACGGCATAGGCAAGGTGACGGCGGCAAAGATGCGCAAACTGGGAATATATAGCGGGAAAGAGCTCTTTGGGCTTAGTATCAACGAACTTGTGGCTCATTTCGGCAAAGTCGGACTTTTCTATTATAACGTTGTGCGCGGGATAGACAGGCGCGAGGTAGTTTCGGATTGGGAGCCTAAGAGCATCAGTTGTGAAAACACTTTCTCTGAAGATATAGGCGATTTGGACGGGCTGATTGAGTGGCTAAAGCGCATCACCGAGCGGCTTGCGGGGCGTATGAAAAAGCAGGATATAATGGGTTCACAAATAAATATCAAGCTGAAATATGCGAATTTTGAGGTGATCACGCGCAGTATGCAATTGCCGCATCTCACGGATAGTGAAGAGCTTATCTATAGCTATGCAGAGCAGTTGCTTATCGCAAATTGGGATAGCACGCGTCCGGTGAGGCTTTTAGGCGTTGGTTTGGGTAAGCTGGATACCGAGGAAGAAAGCGAGCAATTGATGCTTGATTTCTAAAAGATTAGCCAAGAAGAGAGCAGCTTTCTTATCTCATCCGCGCTTTCACAGCGATTTAATCTCTCACGAAAGTTTTTGCTGCCGGGAATGCCTTTCGCATAGTGGCTAAGCTGGGAGCGCATCTCTCTTACTACCTTCAATTCATTCTTATATTCCAGGGCATAATTTATGTGGGTATTTGCGCCGTCCAAAATCATCTGTCTGGTTGCGGGCGAGTATGCGCCGGTTTTGAGATACTCTTTTATTTGAGCAAAGAGCCAAGGCTTGCCCAAGGCGCCGCGGCCTATCATCAGTCCGTCGCAGCCGGTTTGATCCAGCATAGCTTTCGCGCTTTCGGGGCTGTCAATATCTCCATTACCGATCAGCGGGACGCTTAGCTTTTCTTTGAGGATGCGGATATGTTCCCAATTGCTTTTGCCGGAAAACATTTGGCTGGTGGTGCGAGAATGCAGGCAGATGAGATCAGCGCCACTTTCCTCCATCTTCAAACCAAAATCGAGGAAATTAAGGCTGTTCATGTCCCAGCCGCTGCGGAACTTTACGGAGAGTTTGCAAGCGCCGGATATGGCTCCTTTTACTTCTTTCACCATTATGGATGCACGCTGGGGATCTTTCATCAGTGCAGAGCCGGAGCCGCGTTTTACCACCTTCTTCACGGGGCAGCCCATGTTGATGTCGATAAAGTCGGGCTTTAGCGGCAGAAGCTTCTCGGCGGCTTTTGCCATGATCAGCGGATCGAAGCCAAAGATTTGAATGAAAAAAGGGCGCTCGTATTCCGAGAACTCGGCATAGCACATGGTGTTTGGCTGATTGCGAACGATGCCGTCTGCGCTCACCATTTCGCTCACGAGATAGTCTGCTTGCCAATCTTTACAAAGCCTACGGAAGGCTTGATCCGTGTAGCCAGCCAGCGGTGCGAGATAGAGCGGGACTTCAGCCACTGCGATATTTGCTTTTGATGGCGTCTATATCCACATCATCTATGTATTGCTCGTCCATGTGTATGCGGGCAAATTCCAGATGTATTCCCGTATCTAAGAAGAAATCCAATAGGTCTTTATCCAAGTGCCCGTCTTTTGCCATGAAACCCATAATGTTCATGGATTCGGAGAGGGTCTTGGGCGTCTTATACGGCCTATCCGCCGAGGTTAGCGCTTCAAAGATATCGGCAATGGCGATGATGCGGGATTGGATGGGAAGTTGAGATTCGTCCAGTCCTTTGGGATAGCCCTTGCCATTTAGGGTCTCATGATGAGTGGCGGCATAGAAGGCAACGTTTTGATATTTCTTCGGAAAAGTGAGCTCGGAGAGCATATCCCAGGTGACGGAGACGTGAGCCCGCATTACCTCGAGCTCGTCAGGGTTCAGCGTTCCGCGGCGGATGTGGAGGTTCTTTTTGTCTTCTTCATCTAGGATGAAAAACCTTTGTCCTTCATATTCGAAGTCTATATCTGCAAGAGCAACCATGCGTTCTATGAGTTCATCAGGAACAAATTCGCCGCCAGCATTGAGCTTTATTATGAAGTCTCTTTCGCCTGTGAGAAAGAGGGTGACATCTTCTATGTCTTCGCGATCGAAGGTCTTGATTGTAAAGTCTTTATAGTCTTTTTCACTGAGCTTTAGTTTGAGATATTTAAAGAGGGTGATGAGCTTGTCGAAGCGTTCTTTTACCAGCTCTATTCCGTCTATGATGCGCTCTAACTTCGTGCTTTTGTCCATCACAAATTCGGGTGTGATGATCTTGCCGATATCGTGCATCCAGCCTGCCATGGAGAGTTCTTTTAGCTCTATTTCGGAAAATGAAACTTCGCTGAGCGGGCCGCTCTTACAATCGTTTATCTTTGCAGCGATGATGTCGGTGAGCTCGGCAACTCGCGTGATATGCGCAGAGCTGTATTTACTCTTTTTCTCAATGGCGGTTGCAATCGAGCGCATGAATTCCATGAGCAGGTTTTCCAAGCTATCGATGAGATGTCTGTTAGAAAGCGCGATAGCCGCTTGGGACGCAAGCGAGGTAAGCATGGCAATGTGTTCATCATTGAAGCTTACAATATCGTTCTCACCATTCATGGCGTTTATAAATTGGATCACGCCGAGAACCGTCTCTTCGTGGTCTTTTAGTGGGATGGTGAGCATTGATTTACAGCGGTAGTTCGTCCTTTTATCCGTGGCGATCGTTCCGCTTACGTCGAATCCTTCAGCTTCATATACGTCGTCAAAGCTCAGCGCTTTACCTGTGTGGTAAACCGAGGTGACGATGTGATTTAGCTTGGGGTCTCCTTCATCGTCAAAGAGGGGCACTGCAGGCCAGCCAACGGGGCCGCCGGAGCCGCCCTGACGCATATCCATCGTGGCATTATATACTATCTCAAATTCTAGGAACTTATTGTCGTCACTCACTTTGTAGATCGTGGCGGCATCAGCTTTGGTAAAAGAAATGCCTTCGTCTAATATCATGTCGAAAATCTTGTTTAGATCGGTCTCGCTTGAAAGCGCTTGTCCTATCCTCGTGAGCTGAGTAATGTGTGCCAGCTGTTCTTCAGCGAGCTCGGCAACCAGCTTTACAACCGTGTTCAGGGTGTTGTTTACCTGTTTATTATAGCTAAATTGATAATCCATTTTGGTCCTCAAATTCTTTCATAAAGCATGAAGTTTGGCTCGAACCCCAGCCTGCGCTGCTCTTGTTCGAACCAGGTGACTACATGATCCTCAAGATTATAGTCATTTTGAATGGGAGTATCTTGAAGGCTTACAAATTCTTTGTGATTGCTAAATATATCTACTATCCACAAGGCATAATCTTTGTGGTCTGTTGCTATTTGCACCTTTGCTTTGGGCTTTAATATCTTTGCCAAAGAGTCTAAAAAAGCGGTTTGGAAGAGGCGACGACGGTGGTGCCTGCGCTTTGGCCAAGGATCGGGGTGTTGGATAAAAACTCCGTTGACGCTGGCTTTTTCAAAGAGCTGGTCAATCGTGTCATCAATGGCGCGTTTTACAAGGCGCACATTGGGGTTGTCTTCGGGACTGAGCTTCTTCAGGCAGTTTATTATCCTCTTTTCGCTGAGCTCGAAGCCTATGAAGTTCCAGTTAGGATGCTTCTGAGGGTATTGTGAGATGAATTCTCCCTTGCCTGAGCCTATCTCTATATAAAGATCTTTGCCGTCGTTAAAGAGCTTGTTAAGGGGCATGTCGTCATCCAAATCTCTTATAAAAAAGTCGCGATCACTGATCACTTTCATCCTCGTCATAGCTTTGTTGGCTCTGCAATTCCTCTACCTCGCTTTTGATGATGATAAGATCCGCCATAGACATTGCAAATGCGATGAATACATAGACGATCAATCCAAACATGAAGAAGGTGCTAAAAACATTCTCATAATGCACTCCCACAAGGCTGTAGAGATAGGGCAGATATACGCCGAAGATCACTCCGCCGCCTAGGCCTACGAAAAGAGTGCGGATGCGTGCGAGATCTTTGTGGTAGAATACCTTGATTATCATAAGGTGATTTACATAACCAAATACAAGATTTACCATGAGAAGCGAGATCAGGTTCACGGGGGATTTGATGGTGAGCCTTGTGAGTATCGTTACAATGAAGATCGATAGTAAGAGTATGCTATGAGTGATGCGGCTTCTTAGGTAATGCGCAAAAAGGGCGCTGACCCCACAGAGGAGTCCTGCGCCCAAGCTCACCTGTATCAGGCTGCTGTTAAGCACTTCACGCTCAGCAAGATAGCTGCCGATGCCCGCGGCTATTATCGGCAAAAGCAAAATCAATAGTAGAGTGTATCTATATCTATCCATAATACCACCTCCTGCAAGAATATAATAGTTGAATAAATGTCAATAACAAAATTTAGTGAATTTTTAGTTGACTTTAATCCCCTTATCCCAAACTTATCACAAGAAGACATACAGTCTCATTAAAATAGTGGAGAAAACAGTGCTAAGTAAGATAAGAAGCTTTCGCGATAAGCTTTCAAAATCCAAAACAAGTTTTATTGATAGAATTGCTGAAACCGTTAGGGGCTCGGATGCCATTACCGACGAGCTTTATGACGATCTGGAAGAGATATTGATCATGAACGATACAGGCGCAGAGCTGGCTGATGAGATGATCACGGAGCTCAGAGCCGAGATTGCCAAAGATAGAATTAAGAACCCGGAAGTGGTGCAAATCTATCTCTTGGATATCATGCAAAATATACTCTTTAAAGACGTTCCCGATGATCTTGATTTCTTTGATCTTCCGGATGCGAAGCCTTATGTGATCGCATTTGTGGGCGTGAATGGAACGGGGAAGACCACCACTATCGGCAAGGTGGCAAACAGGTTTGCAGCTATGGGCAAAAAGGTGCTCATCGTGGCGGGGGATACGTTCCGTGCTGCGGCGATCGAGCAGGTGGCGATCTGGGCGGATAGGGCAGGGGTGCAGATCATTCGCTCCGAGCCTAATAGGGATCCTGCGGCAGTGATATTCGACGGAGTAAAGACCGCTGTGGATGAGAGTTATGACATAGTTTTGATAGATACCGCGGGCAGGCAGCATACTCGAGATAGGCTCATGAAAGAGCTTTCCAAGATTGATCGCAGTATCAAAAAGGCGTGTCCCGAGGCGCCGCATCAGACCATCCTCGTGGTGGATAGCACGACTGGGCAAAATGCCATCTCGCAAGCTACTCACTTTAATGAGTCCATCAAGCTCACGGGTATTGCACTTACGAAGTTCGATGGCACGGCGCGCGGCGGCATCATCTTCAATATCAAGAAAAACCTCGATATTCCCGTGGTTCTTTTGGGTGTGGGTGAGGGCATAGACGATCTCGAAACCTTCCATGTTCCCAGATTTATGAAAGCTTTCTTCGATCGCGGTGAGGGCGATGAATAAAGACTTCATCATCGAAGCAGCTGAGCTTCTTGAGGAGATCTCGGTAAAGGATCAGAGCCCTTCTCTTTGCCTTATGGAGCAGAGAAGGCTGCTGGAATCTATCTATAAAAACCTCCTGGCGGATAGCGGGCTGAGCTTTAACGGGCTCTTTGCGCGCATGCAATACTTTCATGATAATAACGATACGCCCAGGCAGATAGTAAATAGCGTGAATAGTCTGCGCATCTTGGCAAATAAGGCGGTGCATG
>DUNQ01000093.1 GCA_012839325.1 Candidatus Cloacimonadota bacterium | reverse complement strand
TTGATATCTCCATTCATGGGACTGGGCGTAAATTCCGTGCTGATGGGCGGAAGCATGCCATAGCGATAGGTGGCGGCGGTGATCTTCTCGGCTATGGCATGCTTCCGCCCATCAGCACGGAATTTACGCCCAGTCCCATGAATGGAGATATCAATAACGATGAAGAAACTCAAGAGCTATATCTGAAATTTATCAGAGCGATAGACAAGGGTAACATGCTGGAATATCAGTTCCTAGGCCATGTGATGATAGAGAAATATGAAGGCACCCGTTTCGCTTCACTGATTCGTTGGTGGGTCTCATATCGCCTCTATTTAGACGGACAATATCGAGCCGCAAGACAGAGCCTCAAAGATAATCTCACGCCCGGCGATGCTTACTATGCGCACAGCATCTTGATGGATGCTCGCATCAGCTTTGCTTTGGGAGAGACCAATTTTATGGGTAAATATAACGCCTTGCTGGGTGGATATGCCCGAAGCGCTGCCGGCAAACAGGCGAACATAGATCTAAGAATAATCCAAGAGGAGCTGAAAAGATGACTAACTCCTCCCGAAATACTCTCGTCCTTCTCGTGCTCTTTATCCTCAGCTCGGTATTTGCCAGCTACACATTGAGTAAGTCGGATAAAAAGCTCAAAGAAGCTCAGTCAAAGCTCAAAGAAACGAAAGAGAATATCGTGGTTCTAAATAGGAAGATCGCAAATCGCGAGATTCTTGAAGAAGAGTATGAGATGCAACAAGCCGTTGCAAGTTCGCAATTTAAGATCATCATGGAAGACGACTCTTCCATCATCAGCTACGACTATCTCCTCAGGGTCTTAAACTGGCTAAACAAAGACCTTTACTACGATTTTGGCATGAGTAAAAAGACCGAAGAAGACTACAATGAATATGTGATCTCAGGCGCCGCTTCCTATATGGACTTGGTGAAGTTCACCCGTCTTTTGGAATATCAGCGCGCACTGATCACCATTGAAGATCTCTCGGTTAGCAATCAAAGTGCAGGCGCCGACTCAGTGGACTTCTCCATGATGTTCAGAACTTATGCCCATGAGGAAGGCTTCCCCGTTTCGGCGATCAGCTACAACACCATGAAGAAAGCGGTTCATGAATATGATCTATTCCGCCATCGCTACCTCCGAGATGCATATAGGCACTCAGGATTGGATACCCGCTTGCTTGATCTTGATAATGCAAATCTCATTGCGATCAGTGACGGCAGGGTTTTCATCCGCGATGAAGCCGGGATCATACGCATGCTCAAAAAGGGGGATGATATCCTCTATGGTCATCTGCAAAAGGTCGATTCCCGCGAGGGTTTCGCACTCTTTGTCATCAATAAATACGGTTTTGAAGAAAACTTGATACTATATTTGGAATGATTAAAAATTGAGGTTTATGATGTATAAAAAAAGACTAATATTGTGGGTTGTGAGCATGGTCTTTTGCTCAATGCTCCTTGCGCAACAGGTGGGTGAGCTGAGCAATCAAAAAGTGAGCTTAAATAGCAACACACATGTGAATACAGCCGTTCAGATTTTGGAATATTTCAGCATGGCTGAGACCGGCAAGAAAGTGATCAACATGTCGAGTTTCAACGGCAATATCAACGTTCAGATCTCTGATATCCATTGGCGAACAGCCCTGGATCTCATCGTGCTGAGAAACAAGCTATTGCTCGAAGAAGGCGCAGGATATTTTGCCATCAAAGATTTGGTTCAGGAGATAGGCGAGGAGACCAGCCAAGAGCTCATCGAAAAGCTTGCCCTCCAAAAGGATGCGCTGGCAAAACAGATTCGCATCAAAGCCGTTGCAGTCTTGGCGGATAGAAGCTATATCAAAAACCTCGGCGTGGATTGGTCAACCGTGGCAAATGGTAAAGTATCCATAGATGCCGGATTCGCAGGAGCAAGCCAATTTGTCTCTCCGCTCACTCTCAGCGGCTCGGGAACGGGTAGTTTAGGCAAATATACCGTGGATATAAACACGGTCATAAACGCCATCGAGAGCAATAGCAATGGCAGCATACTCGCGGAGCCCACCATACTCGTCTCCAGCGGCAAGACCGGGCACATCCAAGTGGGTCAGGATATCTCTATCAAAACCTCAGACGAAGCCGGAAATACCATGGATACCTTCTTCTCTACGGGTATTATCCTGGACGTTACGCCTACTTTGGTGGAGGTGGATGGCGAAGAGCTCATCATTCTTAATCTCTCCATAGAACGCTCAAGCGGACAGCCCTCGGCGGTTTCTACCATCATTACAAAGAGTACTTCGTCCACGGAGCTCGTGCTCTATGACGGCGAAGAAACGGTGATCGCCGGACTCTTTGATACAGACGAAGTCAAGACGCGCGCAGGGATTCCCATTCTCAAAGACCTGCCTTGGTGGGTTTTTGGTATCCGCTATCTCGCGGGATATGACAGCTATGAAAAGAAAGAGCGTGAGTTCATCATCACCCTCAAAGCTGAGGTTGTGGATACGGCTCTCAAAAGAGCGCGGCAAGATCGCATAAGCAAGATAGAAGAATAAGGTAGCATAAATGCGCCTCTCATCCCGGCTGCTGATACTTTTCATAGTAATAGCCTTGGTTTTCGGCGGCTTCTTCTACATGTTTTACTATATAAAACAAGAGGAGATGCGGCTTTACCGGGAGAGCGATCTCGTGCAGCGCAAGGAGACCATCGAAGCGGTTTTGCGCTCAAATGAATCCGCTCAGATGGAGTTTACAAGCTATCATGCGCGGCGCAGTCAGCTGAGAGATTTCCTATATTCAGCGGGCGCGGATATGAGTCAAAGTCCCGTCAGCGATATTGGCGAAAACTTTAGCTATTCACTATTTCAGGTCTATGACCATTTCGGCAGAAAGCTCTATAGCTATACTCAAGAATCAGTTCCCGGTTTTGCAGAATTTGATCTCAGTGAGAGTGCTATCGAAAGCCTTTCAGAGAAAGGAGTGCTGGACTATCACACTATCTTCAATCAGGATATTCTCTATTGCACAGCGAATGTAGTCCGCTCAAGTAGCGGCAGAACAATGGGTTATCTGCTTACGGCAAACAAGTTGGATAATAATTATGCCAAAAAGCTTGCCGATGAGCTGAGGCATCAGGTGCGAATCAGCGTCGAGCCAATCGATTGCGATCACCATCAAGACGATCATCACAGTTGCATCAATATTCCGCTCAAGGATAACTTAGGTAAGTCTATCGCGTGGATGAGTTTCAGCAGTTCAAACCCCTTCCTTTTGAAGCTGAAGAACCTGGCAATACTCATCATTTTCGGAACCATGGGCTTTGTTTTTATCTTCTTGCTGATGCAGTTTTTCCTCATCCAACAGTGGATCAGCACGCCGCTTACCTACATCTCGCAATCCTTGCGTCAATCCAATCCGTCGGTCATCGGTAAACTTGCCGGTTCAAAGAATGAATTTGGCGATATCGCAAGGCTCATCGAGAGGTTCTTCATTCAGCAAGACGAGCTGGTTTTGGAGATAGAAGAGCGGCTCAGAACGGAAAAGAAGCTCAGGGCAATGGAGGAGCAAACGCGCAAGATCTTCGCAACTTCGCCGGAATCCATCGTGGTCACCAATCTCATCGGCAATATTCTCACCCTCAATGAGGAGGCGCTGCGGCTCATGAAATGGGAGAGCGAAGAGGATATCGTTTCCCGCGAAGTGTGTTATAATCAAAAGGTCTATCCGCCTGATATTACGCTCTATGACAAGTTTTTGGAGCATCTGAATATCAATGGCATCGTGCGCAACTGGGAGATTCGTCTGCAGCGCGAAGATGGCAGCCATTTCCCTGCTCTCATCAGTGCATCCATCATTTATGAGAAGGAAGATCAGCCCTCGAAGCTCATCTTTATCGCGCGTGATGTGAGCGAAAGAAAGGAGCTGGAAGCCAGGCTGAGACAGAGCCAGAAGATGGAATCAATCGGCACTTTGGCGGGCGGTATCGCGCATGATTTTAATAATATCATTACCATCATCGCGGGTTATGTCTCGCTCAGCATTGGCAAACTCGGCGATGATTCTACCATTCAAAACAATCTCAATGGAGCGCTCAAAGCCTGTCTCAGAGCCAAAAACATCATAAGCAAGATTCTCACTTTCAGCCACCAAAGCGAGCTGAATATCAGCCCCATAAATTTCGCCCATGTGCTAAATGAGACCATGCCTATGGTTCGCAGTCTTTTGCCCACCAAGATCAATATCAAAAGTGAGATCAATAGCGATCGCTATGTGCTTGCCGATAGCACGGATCTGCAACAGGTTATCCTCAATCTTGCCACGAATGCTTTTCATGCCATGCGTCCTGAGGGCGGAACTCTGTATATTTCATTGCAGGAATTAGAGGGATTTGAGCTCATCGGAATGGATCATGACGTGGATTTTGAGCGTGTTTATCTCAATCTCACGGTCTCGGATACGGGTTGCGGCATCCCGTCTGAGGATCAGTCGCGCATCTTTGATCCATATTTCAGCACCAAGGAAATCGGCGAGGGAACCGGGCTCGGGCTCTCCATCGTGCATGGCATCATCACGGGATATAAGGGCATCATCAGCGTGCAAAGTCAGCCGGGTGAAGGCACTAAGTTTGAGATCTATCTGCCGGCGTTGGATCATGTTAAGCTGCCTGTGACAGAGCCGAAAGAAGAAGCAATTGAGTTCATCCCGGCGCGTATTATGCTCGTGGATGACGAGCCTGCGCTCACTGAGATCTTCTGCGATGCGCTCACCGATGCGGGCTATGAGGTGCGTTGTTTTACAGATTCTATGACTGCTCTGGAACATTTTACCATCAATAATGCCGAGTATGAGCTCGTGATTGCGGATATCAATATGCCCGGCTTAGATGGCGTTCAGCTCGCCACCGGCGTCAAGGCGATGAAGAATATTCCCGTGCTGCTATATAGCGGATTTTTGGATGAAAAGATGAGGGAGCGCATCAAGCTCACCGGAGTTTCGCATACGCTTACCAAGCCTGTCTTGCCCGACGAAATGGTGGAAAAAGTGCGTGAGATGCTCTGGGAACATCGCTGATATTTCTTCCTTTTTGCCATTTTTTTCGCCTCTTTTCCATGCCTTCCCCATAGGTTTCAGGTTATGATATGGTCATGATATCGTCATCGCCATGAGCACATCATCACCTTATATTAAGCAGAACCCAATAGGGAAGGCATGGCTCTAAGTGCTTTTGACTTAGTATTTTATGTTCAATAAATTGCTTAGTCTTTCTTGCCTGATCTGCTTCTTTGGCTCCAAACTCCATCCAATGTATAAGCAAGGGCTTTTCTAAGGGATACGCTGCGCTTTTCTTTCACCATCATAAGCGGGATTATTGCCGCCCATCTCATGAATGCGCCGACGAGGAAGGTGATCTGTTCGGGTGCCAATTGCTTCGCGCCTATCGTCATCGCGGGAGGGTAAAAGATGCCGCTGCCGAGGGTGGAGATCATCATAAAGCTGCCGGTGATTGCCGCATACATGCCGCTGTAGCCTTGTTCCGAGCCCTTGGGAGCGATGGAGAGCACGAAGTTTGTTGTAACAATGCCGCTGCCTGCCCACATGAATCCTGAGCCCAATGCTTCCAGCCAGAGTAGGTGATAGTTTCCCGGGCTCACAAAAAGCCAAAGCATGGGATTGATCCCGCCTAAAAGCACGCAGATCTTCATCGCAGTTTTATTGCCAAACCTATCTATGAATTTGCCCCAAAAGCTGAAAGAGAGCAGCGATGAGCCCATGTATAAGGTGCTGTAAATCTGCACGTCAAAGAGCCCCATTTCGAGGTTCTTAAGCATGAACGGAGTCCAAAAAGGGCTGCCTACGCCCGTTGCAAAAAACCACCACGAGCCGAACACGAGAAGCAGGCGAAAGTTCTTATCCAAAAAAGGCTCGCGATAAAGGCTTCTTAGGCTTTGAGTAAGAAGTTTGCGATTGCGTTCCGGTTGCAGACTTAGTATCCAAAGTCCAAAAACTCCCAAAAGCGAGGCAAAGATGAAGATGAAAGAAAGAAACAGCGCTTGGTTTTCAGGCACAAAAAAACTCTCTGCTTTTAACAGAGAGATATATTTCACGCCGCGCCCTGCGGATTCAAAGAGATCAACATGATAGCTGAGGATATAGCTAACGATAAGCCCGATAATGAGATGGATCTGATTGCGTTTAGAGAAGAACCGTCCTCGGATGCGCACGGGAACCATGTCGCTGATCCAGGCAATCCAGATGTTTCCACCTACTGATTGAAATCCTGCGCTGATAAATAAAAGGCCTAATGCAAACCAGATGCCGCTCTGCTGATTTGGGAAAAATAGTGCTATTCCGAGGAAGATCGTGAGGAGTCGCCCCAGCGCAGTCGTCCAAATGCAAGGCCATTTGCGCTTTTCAAAGCGGTGAGAAAAAGCCAATCCAAGAGGTTGCCATAGCCCGGAAAGCTGTCCTAATGCAGATAGGAAGCTGAATTGCAGGGGGCTTGCCTGCATTAGCACCATGAATTTGGTGACAAAAGAGCTGCCGATCAGTGCGAGGTTTCCATAGATCTGGGCAAAGGAACCCTCGATGATGGAGATCTTGTAGAGCTTACGGATCTTGTGTTTCCGCCGCGCTTCTTTCATTGATTTCCTCTTGGACACTATATTTAGAGCCTATTTATTCCATAGGCTATTTATGTCTACAAGATTCAGTGAAATGTTATCGGGAAGGGCTGTCTTCCAGTGTTTTCCCCGCTTGATTGATGATTCCATCCAGGAATAGATTGCCTGTATCTTCAATATCGAAAGGCTTGCCGCCTATATACTTATCCCACTGACTGAGGATGTAGTCGTGGCTCACTACGCGATATATCTTGTCCGGCACTATTTCCTTTCCGGCAATGGTGAGCTTTTCATCTTCCACCAGCCAGCCGGGGATGTTCAGCGTCATAATATCATGCGGTCTATCTATCAAGAGTTGCTTGTTAAGCTCTTCAGCGGCAATGATATCCTTGCCATAAAGGCTGAAGATCACCACCGTGTTTCCGAAGGGGATATATTCGTGTAATTCGCGTAGGCTGACTTCGCCGGCGGGTAGACTCTTGCGTAAGCCGCCGTTGTTTATCATTGCCAGCTGTGCCTGTGGATATTCCTCATTGATGGCGTTTGCGATCCAGCTCGTCCCTTTGGTGATGGCAAATTTATTCACCACAAAGTCGAAGGGCAATATTCCTGCGGGCTTGCTCAGCTCTCTTTCCATCTCGCCTATTGTCTCATTTAAGAAGTCTTTAAGCTCGCTTTCATAATCCTTCGTAGGCTGACTGAGTGGTATCAGACGGTTCTCATAGTTCTTGATCTTGCCGCGCTTTACTTTGAGATCGATCTCGCCTAAATATCTAAGATGGCTACCCGCAGAGGCGATATAGATGTTGTTAATCTTTAGAGGGCTGTCAATTGCGATGTGTGAATGTCCGCCTATGATCATGTCCACACCTCCATCAATCTGAGTGGCGAGCAGGCTGTCTGCCTCCCAGCCATTATGGGTGAGCAAGATGGTTATATCACTCTCAGCGCGCAACTTAGGTAGGTATTTATCAAGCGCATCAAGATAGGGGAGTATGGTCAGCGGTTCCACATTTTCCGGCTTCACCCGCAAGGGGAGACTATCGATGGTGAGCCCCATCACTCCTATCTTGATTTTGCCTCTTGTGAATACCTTATAAGGCTCTGTGCCAAAGCTTTCGCCGTCTTCAGTGAGCAAGTTTGCACTCAGCACGGGGAAGGGTGAGTTTTGCACCAAGGCCTCGGCATGTTCAAAGCTGATGTCAAATTCATGATTGCCCAGGGTGCTGGCGTCAAGCTGTAGTCTGTCAAAGACTTCGAGTATAGCGCCGCCCCTTAATCCCTGATATTCCAATGAGGAGAATATCGAGCCGGTTTGCATGTCGCCGGCATCGAGGTAGAGGTGATTCTCGGCGCCTTCGCGCTCCTGATTGAGGTGATACTCAAGTGCGAGATATCCGCCTATGCCGTCGTAATGCGGTTCATAAGCGGCGTGGCTATCATTTGTGTGTAATATCCTGATATTTTGTGAGCAGGCAAAGAGAAATAAGAAAAGAATAAATAAAAGAATAAGTCGCTTTTTCATGCTTATCTCCCCATCTTAAGCGTGATGGCTTCAAGATCTTGCGGCGTATCCACCCCAATGCCTTGATAGCTGGTTTCCACCATGCGTATCTTGATTCCGTTTTCCAATGCACGCAGTTGTTCCAGCTTCTCTGTCATCTCATAATGTCCGGGCGGCAGAGCTACAAATTCCTGCAGCAAATCATGGCGAAATCCATAGACCCCAACATGTCGGAAGTAGTGCATGCGTGGATCGTTATCTCTATTAAAAGGGATGAGACTGCGCGAGAAATACATGGCATTTGAAAAGCTGTCCACCACCACTTTCACCACATTCGGGTTGTGATAATCGGGCTTGTTTAAGAGCGGAGTCATCAGGCTTGCCATCCTCACTTCAGGATCCTCAAAAGCTTCGCAAAGTGCCTCAAGAGCTGCACTTTCAATAAGCGGTTCATCGCCTTGAACATTGATGATAAGCCCTTTAAGATCAAGCTCCTTAGCGGTCACGGCGCATCTATCCGTTCCGCTGGGAAGGCTTGGATCTGTGAGCACAGTTTTTGCGCCGGAAGCTTCAACCGTTCTGCTGATTCTCATGTCGTCAGTTGCGATATAAACCTCGTCAAAAAGAGCGGATTGCTTCACCTTTTCATAAACGTGTAGTATCATGGGCTTGCCGAATAGAGTGGCTAAAGCTTTGCCGGGAAAGCGAGTTGAGCCATAGCGTGCGGGGATGATTGCATATCGTTTCACTGTCTTAATCCTCTTGTTAAACTAATTGTCTTCATGTTGTTTGTAATGCTTCTTGAGCCATATCATCAGCGCGGAGCTATCCGTGTAATTTACTCCGGGGATGCGCATTGCTTGGGCGATATTCAGGGGACGAATCAGCGAGAGTTTATCACGCGCTTCCCACGCTAAACTCTCTATTTTGTAATAGTCTATGTCTGGCGGGATGCGGAAGTTCTCGGCCTTGCGGAATCTCTCCAGCTCGTCGTGCATGCGCTCCAAATAGCCGGAATACTTTATCTCTAGCTCTACTTGTTCTTGTATTTCTTTAGTGAAGTCTTGCGGGATCTTGTAGCCATATTTCACCAAGTCTACGATCTTGTTCTCAGGGCGCTTGAGCAAGCGGGCAAACCTTTGCGGCTCTTTGAGATCGGGATGTTGTATACTGTTGTTATCATTAAGAAAAGCGGTCTCGCGTTCTTTGATTTCCATCATCTTTTGAAAGGCTTGCCAGCGTGTATCGGATACTAAACCAAGCTTATATCCCAGCGGCATGAGCCTTTGATCTGCATTGTCTTGACGAAGCAGCAACCTGTATTCCGCGCGCGAAGTAAACATGCGATAAGGCTCGTTTGTGCCGCAGCTTACCAGATCGTCTATCAACACGCCTATATATGCTTCACTGCGTGAGAGCACAAGCGGATCTTTACCATCCAGTGCAAAGACAGCGTTGATGCCCGCCATAAGTCCTTGTCCCGCGGCTTCTTCATAGCCCGATGTGCCGTTAATCTGCCCCGCAAGATAGAGTCCGGGTATCTTCTTGGTCTCCAAGGTAGGTAAAATCTCAGATGGATCCACATAATCATATTCGATGGCATAAGCATAGCGCATGATGCGTGCCTTTTCGAGGCCGGGAATGCTGCGCAGAATCTCTTCTTGGATATGAGCGGGAAGGCTGGTAGAGACACCATTCACATAGCCTTCTGTAGTGGTGAGACTCTCCGGTTCAATTACCACTTGATGGGTCTGCCTATCGGGGAACTTGACGATCTTATCCTCAATAGAGGGGCAATATCTGGGACCGATCCCTTCTATCACGCCGCCATAAAGCGCGGAAGCAGCAAGGTTTGCCTCGATGATGCGGTGAGTCTCGGGCGTAGTTCTCGTCATATAACAAGACACTCTATTTACTAAGGGGATATCACGATAAAAGGAGAAGCCGGAAGGATGCTCATCGCCCGGTTGAGCTTCCAAGAGATCATAATTTAAGCTGTTCAGATCCACTCTGGGCGGAGAGCCCGTCTTAAATCTGAGTATCTTAAGTCCCGACTTTGCAAGTGATAAAGAGAGTTCATCGGCAGAAGGTTCCCCGCTGCGCCCGCCCTTGAAGCTGGTTTTGCCGATGTGTATGAGTCCACCGAGAAATGTTCCGCCGGCGATGATGATCTTCTGAGCAAAATAGTCTTTACCGATAGCACTTCGGCATCCCGTAAGCTTATCGCCATCAAAGATTAGTTCAGTGATTTCCGCTTCGATGAGCCTGAGATTGTCTTGAGTTTCTACCGCTTGCCGCATGAGAGAGCTGTATATCTCGCGGTCGTTTTGTGCACGGGGCGCCCACACTGCAGGACCTTTACTACGATTGAGCATGCGGAAATGTATGCCGCTGAGATCAGCGACTCTGCCCATCTCACCGCCCATGGCATCAATCTCACGAGCGAGATGCCCCTTGGCAGGTCCGCCCAAAGAAGGATTGCAACTCAGGCGAGCGATCGCCTCCAATTTGAGCGTAAAAAGCGCGGTATTTGCTCCCATGCGAGCAGAAGCCAATGCCGCTTCGATCCCGGCGTGCCCTCCTCCGATTACTATGATGTCAAAGCGACTTTGCATGGGAGATTCCCGTGGCTAAAAAGTGTCACAATCTACTGTCGATAAAGTCGGAGATGCTTTTAATGCCGGTGTTTTTCAAAGCAGAAACGGCAAAAAGAGGAGTATCTCCCAAGTCCAGTTCCTTTGCCAAATCCTGAAGAACCTTCTTCTGTTTGGTCTTGGGAATCTTGTCTGCCTTGGTTGCTATCACGCAGTGATCGATCTCTCGTATACGCAGCATGTCCAACATCATGAGATCTTTGGGATCCGCTCCATGACGCATATCTACGAGCACGAAGATGCTCCGCAGTTGCGGCCTTTGCTCAAAATAGCGGTTCACCATCACGCGCCATTTCTCTTGCTCTTTTTGGCTCACCTGCGCATATCCATAACCAGGGAGGTCTGTAAATTGGATGAAGCCGCTCTCCTCTGTTTTATCTTTTTTATAGCGGATAAGAAAGAAATTTAGCAGGCGCGTCTTACCGGGAGTGCCGGAAGTTTTGGCGAGTCCCTTGCGCTCGGTGAGGAGATTGATCAGTGAAGATTTGCCCACATTACTACGTCCTGCAAAGGCAAATTCGGGATAGGCAGAAGCGGGATAGTCCGCGGGTTCCACGGCACTTTTCACAAAGAAAGATTCAACGATTCTAAACATTGCTATAGATCACGCTACTGTTTTCGGATTCATAGATTTCCACCTCTTTGATGATGGCGGGATAGTTCCTGAGCCCGCTTGCGACCTCTTCAAAGATGATGCGGGCGAGGTTTTCGCTGGTGGGATTGGCGCCTTTCAGCATGGGCACTTCGTTCAGATATTGGTGATCCAGCTTTGCCAGCACTTCGCCAAGCACTTGCTTGATGATGCCGTAATCCAGTCCCATACCGATATCATCCAGCTTTTCGCAGGATATTCCCACGCGGACTTTCCAATTGTGTCCATGCAGGTCTGCACAAGCTCCGTCGTATCCGCAAAGCCTGTGTGCAGCTGAAAAGCTATCTGTCACATTGAGTAAATACATGTTTTCTCCCTAAAATGTTTCATATAATTAGTTTGAAGCAAAGCCTTGAGGAAGCCTGATATCTCACACGAGAAGCTTCCTCAAAAGCTCTGATTATGCTTACAAGACCAGTCTCAATTATGCCAAAATTATGGCAAGCAAAAAAGCCGGTTATCAGGGGAAATTGATCTGAATATTCTTGATTTCCGGATATTTCTCGAGATGCTCGATGATCTCTTCTTTCACGTTTTCACGCCAGCTGTCAAAGGATAGCATGTTCAGATCGATTATTACATTGCCATCGTCAAAGCCGACATACTTCACCATCTTGAGGCTCACGATATCTTCTCCAACCTGTGGGTAGATGATCTTTTGGAGCTCTTCCAGGATGGTGTCTTTGCCGAAATTAGGAACTTCTTTGAGCCCGCGCGCTATCTCATAATTCGAGATCGCGGTCTGAAGCGTATCCGCCGCCAAGACGGAGCAATGAACCTTCACCGGAGGAAGTCCGTCGAGAGCGTCCATAGCATCGCGCCAGCTGATATTCTTGGCTTCTTCGAGGCTCTTTCCCTTGGCGAGATCGGTGATGATCGACGCCGTTGCTATATTTGACGCACAACCATAGGAAAGGAAGCTGATATCATCGATGACCTTAGTCTCTTCATTTATCTTGAGATAGACGGTCACTTGATCACCGCAGGAGGGGCTTCCCTCGGTTGCGACAGCATCGGGATTTTCCATCTTTCCCACATTGCGCGGGTGCATAAAGTGGTCTAATACTTTCTGTGAATACTGCATTTTATTTCTCCTGTTTATCCAAAGAGTTATATAAAGGGCTGAGTTTACGCAGCTTATCCGTGATCTCCGCAAGGGTATCAACCGTGTAATTCAGCTCCTCTTTTGTGATATATTTATTTAGTGTAAACTTCATTGAGCCATGCGATTGCACATGATTTTTACCCATGGCGAGCAATACATAGCTGGGCTTGAGTCCCTGAGATGCGCAGGCAGAACCCGTCGCCACCGTGATGCCTTTCATATCCAGCATGACCGTGACCGATTCCCCTTCGATGAAATCTATTGAAACGTTGATGTTATGCGGTGCGCGCCCTTCGCCGGGAGCTCCGTTTAGTTCGATATGATCAATCTTTGCTTCCAATTTTTCCAAGAGATAATCGGATAGTTCCCTGAGCTTCGCGATGGTGGCATCAAGATCCGCAAAAGTGATCTCCACCGCCTTGGCAAAGCCCGCCATCAGCGCCATCGAGATTCCTCCAGTCTGCAGATTATCCACCCGCTTTACACCGTGTATCAATTGCGCAAGCCTGATCCCTTTGCGAACGTATAGCGCTCCTACGCCTTGCGGTCCATGAATCTTATGCGCCGAGATGCTCATGAGATCTATCCCAAAGTCGTCCACTTTCAGGTGCATCTTGCCATAAGCCTGCCCCGCATCGACCATGAAATATATCTTTTGCCCCGCAGAATCGAGGATTTCTCTGATCTCTTTTAGCGGCTGAATGGTTCCCACCACGTGATTCACCGCAGTGGTCATAAAGAGGAAGGTATCCGGCCGGA
>DUNQ01000092.1 GCA_012839325.1 Candidatus Cloacimonadota bacterium | reverse complement strand
CATATTACTTTCCTGAGCTTAAAAAGAGCAGTTCGGAGCTTATTTTAGACTCCGATGAACACCACCATTTGAGCAGAGTGAGAAGAGCCAAAATAGGCCAAATCATTTTGCTCAATAATGGTAGTGGCTTGCTTGCTGATGCTCAGATTCTTGATATAGACAAGAAGGAAAGTCGCTTAAGAATCATAAATATCAAGGAAGTGGCTTTGCTCGAACCCGGCTTCAGCATCGCCTTCTCGCTTCTTAAAAATCAGCATGATGAACTGATTGTGGAGAAATGTACCGAGCTGGGGGCAAGAGAGTTTTTCCCTCTTATATGTGAGAATACTGTTCGCACTCCCGGCAAGAATACGCTTGCCCGCTTTGAGAAAACTGCTTTGGCGGCGATCAAGCAATGCGACTATCCCCATTTGCCGAAGATTCATGAGCCCATGAAGCTGAAAGATGCGCTTGCTAAGATCAGCAAGAATTATTTGCCTGTCATCGCCTGCGAAAATGAGGAGAACAACTGGCTGCGAGATGTTGCGCACAAGGGCGACATCTGTTTTATAATCGGGCCGGAAGGTGGCTTTGATCCAAAAGAATTTAATCTTTTTGAAGCTTTGCCCAAAATCAGCCTGTCTGAAAATATATTAAGAGCCGAAACCGCTGCAATTGCGGCAGCTGCACAGTTTCAAACTCATAGACGAAAGTAGTCTTTCATCAACACTTTTGGCTTTAAAAGCCGTAAAACATCGCTTAAAATCAGCGATTGGCAAAATTCTCTTTGACAAGATAATAAAGTGCTATTAGATTGGCACAAACATAAAATACGAGGTTAGACGCTTAAAATGAAGCTCTTTGAAACACATGCGCATTTGGACCTTCCCGATTTCGATGCGGACCGGGATAGCTTGATAAACAAATGTTTTAATAACGGAATTGAATATATCTTAAACATATCTTTTAACAAAGAAACTGCGATATCATCGTTGAAATTGGCAGAGAAATATCCGCGTATCTTTGCTACGGCAGGCTATCATCCGCATGATGCCGAAGACTTTGATGCCGAACTCATCAAGAGACACGCTCGCGAAAAGAAGGTTTTGGCAATAGGGGAGATAGGGCTGGATTTCTTCCGCAATCTTTCTCCTTATTCTGTGCAGAGAGAAGTCTTTGCAAATCAGGCACACTTAGCGGTTGAATATGACCTTCCCGTAGTCGTGCACGATAGGGACGCTCATCAGGAGTGCTATAACATTCTCAAGCAAGAGCAGGTTAAGGAAGCAGTTTTCCACTGCTTTTCTGGTGATATTGTCTTTGCACAACAGGTTTTGGACGCAGGTTGGCAGATCTCTTTTACCGGCAGCATTACATATAAGAATTCCACTATGGACGATGTGGTGCGTCTTGTGCCTATGGATAGATTTATGATAGAGACTGATTGTCCTTATCTGCCGCCTCATCCGCATCGCGGACAGAGAAACTCGCCGCTTTTCTTGCATCTCGTGGCAGAAAAGATAGCCGAGCTCAAAGGAATCACGCCAAAAGAAGTAGCCGCAGCTTCTTATGAAAATGCAATGCGCTTCTTCCGCGTTCCCGAGCCGGAGGTAAAACCGGTCAAATCCGGAAGGAAGAAATGAAGAAATATTTATTGATTACGCTCATAGTCTTGAGCGCAAGCCTGTGGGCGGGGAATTCCATCT
>DUNQ01000091.1 GCA_012839325.1 Candidatus Cloacimonadota bacterium | reverse complement strand
TTTGCACATAACCCCATGATAGTCGTGGTTTTCCCCTTGCTTTGTTTGATCATAGGCAGATACCTAATGCGCAATATCAAGATCATATATCACGCAATTCAGCAAAAGGATGAGCACAAAGTAGAAGGATGAAGGAATCTTAAGTAGATGTACTGTTTTAATTGTGGCAAAAAGATCAGCAAAAGGGCGATAGTTTGCACTAATTGCGGAGCTAAAGTCAGCCCCATCCTCCCGCCCAGAAAGCAGGATATCCTGCGCGATCAAAGGGCTCTAAACCCGATTCTGTCCCTGGCTTGCTTCTTACAGCCTGCGCTGGGAATGATACTCTATTTTATCTGGAAAAAAGATAGTAATCTAAGGGCAAAAGCTGCCATGAAGTGGTCTGTCGCCGGCGTGGGCATTCAAATAACCGTGATAGCCATCGTCATGGTCTATGTAATCAGCTTTATGAGCGTTTTTAATATAACTTATCCCTTATAGCTAAGCTTCTTTGTAGATGATTACACGATTCTTGCCTGAATTCTTTGCTTCATAAAGAGCTTTATCGGCGTGCTCTATCATCTCTTTCGGATCAAAATCTTTATATTCGAAGCTGAGCCCGAAGCTTGCCGTGAGCTTGATCGTGGCGCCATTGAGAGGGATTGACATCTTCTCTATCTTCTTGCGTATACGCTCGATAACCACGTGTGCTCCGCGCGGGTTTGTATCCGGCAAGATGAAGAGAAACTCCTCTCCGCCCCAGCGGCCAACGTAGTCTGTTCCCCTGACCTGCTCTTTCATGATCCTTGCGCATTCCACCAGCACGATATCGCCCACATCGTGTCCATAAGTGTCGTTCACTTTCTTAAAGTCATCGATATCGCAAAGCGCGATGCCTAAGCCGCTCTTGCTACGTTTGCATCTGAGGATTTCGCGGTCTAAAGATTCGGCTAATACTCGCCTGTTCATCAGATGGGTAAGAGTGTCATAAGAGGCAAGATGCGTGAGATCTTCCACCGCTTTTTGCAGCGCTGTATTGGTCTTTGTGAGCTTTTTGTTGATGACATCCAGCTCTGCTTCTGCGCTTACTAAGCGATCAATATCCACGATGAAAGCGATGAGGGCAACCGGCTTTCCGGCTTTGTCTTTCAGCGGCGAGACATAGACATCCGTCCAAAAGCTACTGCCGTCTTTACGCAAGTATTTACGAGTGATATGAATGTTATCAATCTTTCCCTCGCAAAGTGCGGCAAAGTTCTCTGAGCTGCGACACTTTTGATCCTCGGTAGTGAGCTGGTCAATACACAGGCTTTTTGCCTCTTCGGCGCTATAGCCCATATACGTTGACCAAGCGGGATTCACCTCAATATAACAGCCGTTTAGGTCGGTGATGCCTACAGCGACGAGAGTAGAATCAAAAATCGTTTGATATACTTCATCATAATTCCATTTCATAATCACTCCTTCCTCATATAAAAAAGAGACTCGACAACTATTTATCGAGTCTCCATATATTTATAGATTGTTATTTTAGTCAACTGTTATTTTAATCTTCGTCGGGCGAGAAGGTTCTTTCTCCCAGCTCGCGGTTGATCATAAGTATGCCATGTCCTTTATCACCAACGAGTTTGAGGTCGTCAACTATGGCGCTTACGCTGTCTTCTTCTTCCACTTGTTCATCGATAAACCAGTAGAGGAAGCTCTTTGTGGCATAGTCATTTTCTTTGATGGCGAGGCTCATCAGATCGTTGATGCTGCCGGTGATGAACTTTTCGTGCTCCAATGCCATCTCGAAGGCATTAAGCGGGGTCTTGAACTCAGTCTCAGGCTGTTCTATGGCTTTCAGGATCACCTGTGCACCGCGCTCTGTGAGAAACTTGAAAAACCTCATTGCGTGGTCATATTCTTCCTTGGCTTGTTCGTGCATCCAGTTTGCCATTCCGCTCAGGCTTTGCTCTTCAAACCATGCACTCATCGAGAGATAGATGTATGCGGAATATAGTTCTTTGTTAATCTGTTCGTTTATTGCTTCGATCATTTTCTTGCTGATCATTGTTTCCTCCCTAAGGATGTTTATTGTTTTACTTAATTCTTTTGAGTCCGAATCCTTTTCGGAGCGCAAAGAATCTTTACACAATATAATCAAGTGTGAGGATAAATCAAATGATAAATATATTTGAAGGGCTTTATTTGGTTTTGTATCTCAGAGTGCCTTCGTATGTATATAGTTCCCGGATGCTTAAGTCTCTGTATCTTAGCAGCGCTTCGGGATGGGGGAAACCGTAGAGGTTGTATCTGCGTGTGCAAAAGACTGCTTCTTGCGCTTGCACTTGGCTGAGGAATTCGTATGCGGAAGAGCTTCGTGAGCCGTGATGCGGCACTTTCAGAACGTCTGATTTCAGTTCATCGGGATAGTGTTTTGTTAGCCAAAGCTCCGCATGGTTTTCTATATCGCCGGTGAAGAGAAAGCTTTGCGCTTTGGTATCATAGCGGCAGACAATGCTGCGATTATTTTCTGAGATATCTGGATAAGAAGCCGTGGGATGCAGGAACTTCATCTTGTTTTTCCCCAGCGCAAGGCTGAACGTATCCCTGACTGCGTGCAAGGTGCAATGCTTGAGTCTCAAGGTCTTTTCCAGTTCCAGCCACTGGTCTTTATCCAATAAATACTCGTCTAAATAGAGGTTTTTTATCTTCACGCTGTGGCTGAGGTCTCTTAATCCGCCGGCATGATCGCTATGTAGATGAGTGATTACCACATGGTCTAAGCTCTTTATTTTCTTGCGCTTTAGCCATGAGAGCAGGCTCTTGCCCATCCAGCTTTCGCGCTGATGGGTGGGATCAAAGCTTACCTCCGCCCGGCTTCCCAGGATTTCACCCGTGTCTATCATCATGCTCGTGCCGTCATCAGCGAAGATCAGGCTGCAATCCGCCACTCCCGCATTGAAGATATACAACTCGTTTTTGTGTTTCGTGGGTATCAAAAAGAGGATGATGGCGAGCAGTCCCAGGGGCAATCCGGCTCTAAGCAACAGGCGAAACTTTCCTCTGATAGCCATGAAGATCAGTATCAGCGTGCATGCCAGCGCCAATGCCATGGGCAAGGATATCCAGTTGCCTTCAATGTGAAAAGGCAGCGATGCGCAGATATTCAGCCAAGCTTGCCAGATATCGCAGATGAATTTGTAGGAGAGGATAAAGGCTTGCACCGGTACCGCCAAGATCAATAGCGAAAGCGAGAGCAGCAGATAGATCAGGGGGATGCCCAAAAGATTGCCCAAGAGGCTGTTAAGCGATGCCGTGCCGAAGTGATAAAGCGTGAGCGGCGCCAAGCCTATGCCCATATATATGGTTAAAATCAGGTAGTTTGCCAGCCATCTAAAGCCTCGTTTCGGCAGGGAAAGTCCCTCTCCCACGCGTAGCTTAGGCAAGGCAAAAACGATGATCGCAACGCAGAGGAAAGACATCTGTAAGCCCAAACTAAAGAACTGATCGGGGCTAATCAGCGTGATGATAAACAGTGCTAAGGCAAGGGTTTGCCCGGAATTCGGCATTCGAGATAGCCAGCGACTGAGGATAAGCAGATCAATCATGATCATGGCTCGCACGATGGGCGGCGCCCAGTTATTTAGTGCCGCAAAGCCCAAGAGAAAGAGCATGAACAAAAGCTCCGCGGGTTTGCGAGGAAAGATGAGCCTGAGAAGCATGAGAGCTATCATCGCCAGCATCAGCACATGCAGCCCGCTTACCACCACGAGGTGCGTAATTCCCGCGCGGCTCAGGCTTTGCCTGTGCTCTTTTTTGAAGTCCCCATCGCCGATCAGCAACGCTTTTGCCAGCGGGGAATAGTTCTTTAAAGTATTATCTAACCTGTCCGATATCTTTTGCCTGAGGCTTTCCACAATCCTGCGCTTTGCTTTACCCTCCAGTTTTTGAGGCGGCAAAACAGCGCGGACAGAGCCCACAAAGCGCGTGGGATATACATCCAGTATGGGATCCGAGTAGATGTATTCAAGGTCTGAGAGCGAGCCATATACCTCACCGATTTCCAGCTCATCCTCGCCGAAGAGTATGGCTTGTTCCTGCGTCTTCATCCCGCCGATCTCGATCAGCTGCACTTGATAAGACTTCTCGCCCAGCCGGCTCTGCACTTCATAGCTCATCTCTTGGCGGCTTTTGCCCTGATCTCTCAGGCTTTGCTTAAGGGGTGATATTTGAGCGTCTTTAAGGCTGATTCTATACGCTCCCAAAAGGAGGAAGATCATGAGAATGAATAGATTGCGCCCCTTTTTGATGAATAAAGCAGGGATGAAAAAGAGGATGATGCCCGCCAGCCAAAAGTGTGCAGGGAGAGCGCTATATCTGCCCAAGATCAGCCCAAAAGTCCACATCAGCACGGGCAAGATCAGCGGAGTGGGGCTATATCTAAATATCTTGGCGGAACTCTGAGCATTGTCAAAATTGTCCAAAGTTCCGCCTATATGTTACTTAAGTGTTTCTTTTACTTTGTCGCAAACCTTTTAGTCTGCATACTAAATCACTAATATTCCAATTTATTTCCTATTGAAAAAGCCGAGAATAAGTCCCAAAGCGATGGAAAGCAGCGCAGCCAATCCCATTCTCAGCGCATCCGGCGCCTTGAACGTCAAGGTATGCGCGGGAATCCAGAACCAAAGCAGGCTATACATGCTCTTATCCATGTTGCCCCAGTTCTTTACCTTCTCCGGGATGTTGTCCAAAACTCTGTGCATGATTACCAAAAAGAGACCAAATTGCAGGTTCATAAATGCCGAGCGTGAGAAGGCATAACCCCAGCTATCGGCTGCAAAATCAGGCCAAAATCCAGCTTCTACCAATGAATCAACAAAGCCGCCAAAGCCCGTAAAGGCATATTTAACGCCTATGGAAAGAACTCCCCAAACCACCATTTTCCAGAGCGTGAGCCCGAAGGTGAAGGGATATTTAAAGCTTTTACGTGCAATGAATTGAGATATGATCTCGCCAAGGGTTCCAAGTATTGCAAATTGGATGATGGCGCTGATGATAGGATGGGCTTCCACCCAGCTGATATATGCGTTCATCGATACTCCTATTTTTAACTATATTTTCTTTATCTCACTTTGATATAAAATTGCAATATTTCGTCAAGTTAAAAGGGGAGTAAAGATGAATTTTCTCTTGAATTATCGCACGAATACCATATTTTACCCACTCCTTCCCTATATGGTTCAGCCTATCTCTCGCCTATGATGTGGTCATGCCCATGACCATATCATGACCACATCATCACGAGAACCCAATAGGGAAGGAGTGGAAAAGCAGCTAAAAAGCTCTACTTTTTCGGTAAATAGAATCTATCGAAACGCCGTCTGAGATATAGCCTTATCGCGATATAGTCCGTGAGTGTCACCGCCGAAAAAACCGCAGACATTAACATCATCTGATATTTGATGGCGACGATTGGCGAGGTACCGCCCAAGATTTGACCACTCATCATACCGGGGAGGCTTACGATGCCCATGGCGGCGATATTTAGAAGCTGGGGCAAAAGCGAGGCTTGTAGAGCCTGTCTAAAGGCGGGTAAAGCCGCTTCCCAAAGGCTTGCTCCCAAACTCAGCCGCGTGGTATATGCTTTCCAATTTCCGCTGAGATTACTTTCAAAACGCTCCAAAGCCAGCGCCATGCCATTCATGCTATTGCCTAAAACCATACCATAGACCGGGATGATAAAACTTGCCGAAAAGAACGGCTCGGGACGGACGGCAACAAAGATAATCCAAGGCATGATGATCACTGTGCTTACAAGTATTGAGGTCAAGAATATCGGTGTAAGTATCTTACGCTGGAACTTGATGCGTCCGCGCAAGATCAAGACTGCGTTGAAAATCATTACGAGCACCCACAAAAATGTAAGCCACGCATATTTGGATTCAAAGAGGAAGCTAAGCCATAGCCCCACGAGAGATAATTGTACTATCATCCTGCCGAAGGAGATGAGCAACTGTTTAGTGAGTTTTACTTTCAGATGCCTGAATATGATCAGCGGAATGACGAGTAAAAGCAGTGATAGTGCGAGTCCTAAGTATGCGAAATCCATGATTTATACCTCCCTTTGGTCAATGAGTTTGCCACCACTGAGTTTCCAGCTTCTTTGCCAGCGGTCTTGCCAAAGTGGATCGTGGGAGATCGCTATCACGGTGCCGGGAAAGTTATTAAAAATACTGTCGGATATAATGCCGGAGGTGTATTGATCCAATGCGGAACTTATCTCATCTAAAAGCAATATTTCCGGTTCTAAAAGCAGGGCGCGAATGAGGGCAATACGCTGTTTTTCTCCGCCGGAAAGTTGATCGGCAGTCTTTTTCAGCATATCTTCGCTGAGGTTGAAGTCTTTAAAAAGCTGTTTTCGGCGCTGAGTTTGATCTCCAATGCCCCGCTTCTTAAAGCTGTGAAAGCCTCGGGCTTCGTTTAGGATTTTTGCAACGCTGCCCTCACCCAGCCAAGGCTCTTGCATAACCATGGTGATATGGCTACGCAGGGTTTGGGGCTCATAGTCGGTTATCAGCTTGTCTTTGAAGAATATTTCGCCTTCATAGCTATGGTTTAAGAGGTTAAGTGAATTAAGCAGCGAGCTTTTCCCTGTACCTGTTTCGCCGACTATGAGTATGCGCTCGCCTTTTTGAATGTCGAGATTTATGTCTTTCAGTAGCTCTTTATCCTCATAAAAGAGGCGAGAGATACGTATTTTCAATAAGTTTGTCACAAGTTCACTCCTTCATTCTGTCTTTTTAACATATAATACGCAAATATTGATACCAGGCAAGGAATATAGGTTCTAACTTTGTAAACGTGGTCAATTTACAGTTGTTTTGCCTGTGGGAGATGGTGAAAATATCTATGGACAAAAAAAAGGGCTGCCGATGAAAGCAGCCCTGATATTATTTATTTTAGTTTAATTAGTTTTTTGTTAGTTGAAATGCCGTCTTGATTTGCGCGCATCAAATATACGGAGGCTGGGAGGGTTTTGCCGTGAGCATCCTTGCCGTCCCAAATGACATTTTGTCCGGAAGCCGCATCAAAGCTGCGCACATGCTGTCCTTTGAGGTTAAAGATGTCAATAGTGATTGCGCCGCCTGCCTTGCTCTCTGCGATGAGATTTACCTCATCTCTAAAAGGCTGCGGATAGGCTTGCAGGCTCACTTTATCGATTGCCGGCATGAGTTCATCCGAAACATCCGACCATGGGATATAGCTAAGCATTACTCTAAACTCTGGAAACCAATTATCATATCGATAGTCTTCTCCTGTGATCTGGGTCAAGTTTCCGTGATCGTCATAGGTCATAAGTTCTCTATAACACTGCTCCCAGCTTGGATATGAGGGGTAATACTCTGTTTTTTCAGTATTTTGGAGGAGGGAGTTGTATTCATGAACGTATTTCTCGTATGGGATCCAAGTGTTGTCTTCCCAATATGACCATAGTTCTTCATCTACCATGCCAAAGCTTGATGTATCATCTCCGAAGAGATACAAAATCGGCATCATCTTGCTCATATATTCGATAAAGTCTACAGAGCTGCTGGTATCTTCAGGACGATAGATGGTATCAATTTTGTCGCCCATATACCAATCCTGAGTTCCGGGCTCTGCATAATAGATAGTGATACTTGCTATGCGATTCTGATTGTCAAGTTCAAAGGTTTGTTTGAGGTCTGCTTCCCATTCATCTTCGGGATAGCAAACATATTGATAGATAATCATATCATGCCAGTTGTTGTACTGTATGTCCATGGCATAATTCAGCTCAAGCCCATCATCTCCCATTTGATATCCTTCAAATGTGGTGAGATGATTTTGGGAGTTATATTCGACATTTATTTCCACGATGTTCATGTATTCACTCGGTGCTACTTCCATTTGAGCGTATAGGTGAGTGATATAGCCATGAGCATTATAATCTGCATAAGCTCTGAACATTTCGAGCCACTCTCCATCGTGATATTCAAAATAGACCATGTGGTCGATCTGTGGGACTTCAATATCTATCCTGCTATACTCGAAAGTTATCTTAACTTCATTATGCCAGCTATTGAGATATGAAATCCATTCTTGCTGAATCATTTGTGAGGGCGCATGGCTTAAGTTGCGCAAAATGTTTGTGTCCATCTTAATCAAATTTGGGCGTGTATTTCCAAGCACACTGCCGATAAGGAAGATAGGCAAGAAAACACCTAAAATGATAATAATTGCTTTTTTCATGGTAAACCTCTTTGTTTTGTGTGATTTGTTGATTTGTTTGCTACTATCTTTTCGTTTGATTTCGAAATGATAAAGACCAAATTTGCTTTGCGCTCGCTCTTTCCAAACAAGAGGTTCACATTGCAATGCCATGTATTTTAATGAGTATAGACTATAAAAGATAACTAACGCTCAGGCTTTATTTTGTCAAGTATTATTTCTAAATTTGTGTATTTTAGACATTAAAACAGAAAATTATTGACAATCTCATGCTCTGATAAAAGCATTGCACGAGTGAAAGTATGTGAGCAACCCCGTGCATAAAATACGGCTCACAAGGCGATAGACCGCGCCAAAACCTGAAGATATAAGGAAGGAAGCAAATGAAAAAACAGTATGAGAACTTGGGGCTGAATAAGATATTTGATGAGATCAAGCTGCCCGCCGCTTTTTTGAGTTCGGCGATGAAGCACAAGCTTTACAGGCAAAGCATGGATAGAGAGGAAATACTCTTTGCCTATCAACGTCGCGGCAGGTTTATGCAGCTCTTAGCTTCCGATAAACATGACAGATGGGAGTCCATCCTTTCATATATCAATGAATTGCGTCCTTCTGCATATAGAGCTGCGCGTCTCGGTCTTTCCCAGCTTTTCGAGCTGAAGAACTTTGTCTATCACTATGAGATTCTCAGGAAACACGCGGCGGAGTCTTCGCTGGAGTTCTATGATTTACCCGATCTCGGCGAGCTCTTTTCGCTCTTGGATCCCGATGACATCAAGGCGCCTTCTTTCAGCATCTCGCCTGCATACAGCAAGGATTTGCAAGGCTTTGTGGATGAAAAGGTGCTTCTTGCGCACTCTCTGAAACACGAGCGACACAGCTTCCTAAGTGAAGCAAAGGAAAAGCTCGGCATGGACAGTCTCAAAGAGGAGTTTGTTCTGCCACGCTCACAAGGCGATCTCATCCAAAAGATACAAAGCAGCGGCTATTTTGCACTACATAGAGAGAACATCGCAAACCTCAGCTTCATCCTCGCTGATTCGCCAAAAGCGCGAGAACTTAAGGAAAGGATTGCCCGACTCAATGAACTCTTGGAGCAAGAGGAAGAGCGCATCTTAGAAGAGCTTTCCGAGGCTGTGGACGGCTTTTATCCGCTGCTTCAAAAGGCTTATGACGAGACCTGCGAGCTCGGCTATGATTACGCTCTGGCGCGTTTTGCGCTCTTGCACGATTGTTGCATCCCACAGATTGCTGAAAAGATGGAATTCAAGGCGGCGCGCAACTTAGAAACAGAACTGAACTTGAAAGAGAACAAGCGAAAGTTTCAAAGCTTAGACATGACTTTCGATCTTGGAGTGAATCTCATCACGGGACCAAATATGGGCGGCAAAAGCACGATACTCATGGCGCTGGGACAATTTGCGGTCATGATAAAGCTGGGAATCCCGCTTCCGGCACAAAAAGCGACCATGCCCATCTATGATTACGTTTATTACAATCACTGTGCGGCAGAGGAAAACCTCTCCTCTTTCGGCATAGAAGTTGTGGCTTTCGGACGCGCGCTAAGCTCAAAAGGCCGCGGACTCTATCTACTTGATGAATTTGGCAAAGGAACAAACCCGCGCGAAGGCGAAGCACTTGCCACAGCAGTAATTGAGTATCTCAGCAAGAGCGAACACAGCACCATTGCCGCTACCCATTTCACGGCTCCCGCGCTGAAGAAAGGCATCCCGCAATATCAGATAAAAGGCATTGATAAAGCTATCGCTCCGCTGGAAACAGAAGACCTCAAACACAGGCTCAAGCTACTCTCGGACGCCATGGACTATTCATTGGTAAAGCTGGACGAGAGCAAATCTCCGCCCTTGGATGCACTAAAGATTGCCCGCATCTTGGGCTTGCCGGATGAGATCATCACTCTGGCAGAAAAGGAGTTATAAACCACATTTTTACATACCTAAGGAAACAAGAATGAAGAAATCAGTTAAACAGCAACAATTAGAAAGGCGCATACTCAGAATGCTTTCGCCCAAAGCAAAGGCAGCCGCAGAGCTCATCTTTGCAGATCACGAACTGCAAGCCCTGCAAGAATATGCCAATATAGTATCCATCAAAAGACTGGGTTTCAACGATCACGGCCCGGTGCACACTCGCATGGCTACCATCAACGCCATCCGCATGTTCAAGCTGCTCAACGATGCCGGCATCAAGATGAACCTGGAAAAGGAAGGAGTAGGCACGGCGGACGATTCGCTAACGGGCGTGATCCTTGCCGCATTGCTCCACGATCTGGGTATGAGCATAGCGCGCGACGGGCATGAACTCATCAGCATCGAACTTGCGCGTCCTTTCATAGACCGCGTTGTAGATGCGATTCACGAAGAACATGAATATGAGATCAAAGCCGCGATCAAGTCCATCGCCATTGAGGGAATATTCGGGCACATGGCGACCTACAAGATACACTCCTTGGAAGCAGGACTGGTGCTGATCGGCGACGGCAGCGACATGGAGAAAGGCCGCGCCAGAATCTCGGTTTTGCTCTCGGACAAGGTTCGCGTGGGCGATATTCACCGCACTTCCGCCTCGGCGATCAACAAGGTGAAGATCATCAAGGGCAAAGAAAGACCTATCCGCATCGAGGTAGAGATGGAGTCTTCCGTGGGCTTCTTCCAGATCGAGCAGGTCTTTTTTCCAAAGATCAATATCAGCCCCGTCAAGCCCTTCATCGAGCTCTATGCAGGCGTTGTCGGCGAAGAGATGCTCAAATACTTATAGACAGAATCCACAGGGTATAATTATGTGGTCTCAAAGAGATTAGTCTGCGGGAGTAAAAGATGTCTGCTGTGCCTTCGGGCAGGGAGGAAAGTCCGGACACCTTGGGCAAGGATACTTCCTAACGGGAAGCTGCAGCAATGCAGAGCTTAGCTCCACAGAAACAAACCGCGTTCTCTAAACAAGAGCGTAAGGGTGAAATGGTGGTGTAAGAGACCACCGGTGCCATTGGTGACAGTGGCAGCCAGGAATGCCTTATCCGGTGCAATGCCAAATAGGGAAGCAATGGCGCGCCCACGCCACTTCCGGGTAGGCAGCTAAAGCCAAAGCGCGAGTTTTGGCGTAGAGGAATAGACATCACTCCCTCTTTTGGGGGAGCACAGAATCCGGCTTATTGAGCTCCCGCAGAGTGTTTTAATCTCTTTTTTTGGGCAGAAAAAGCAGCCACAATTCCGCCTCAAGGCACCCACAATATTTCGCCTTTTAATTTCACAAAATAACACGACTATACACTTATAAAAGAACTATAGAGAAATGCCGCTTACACCAGCGATTCTTGAACGAAGAAACAAAGCTCTGATTGATCAGGAAGAAAGCCGTGAATCTCCAATTTTCTTTTTTGGTGAACGACACCCTCTACTTTTATATAGGAGCCCAAAAGTGAATTTTGTGGCCAAAAAACGAAACTATTTTCAAAATGAGAAATAGTCAGTTTTTAGAATTGTACTTAAAGCCATGATCACCCATACCTTCCGATGATGATAAAAAGTTGAAGATTTTTTTGAGTCAGAAAATGTTATGTAAACTTGTAGCGATAAAAGCGGATTATATGTTCACTGAAAGAGGGGAGAGCACGCGGCTAAAAACTTCGCTCAGTCTTCCTTTTTTCTCAGCTTTTCCCACCACGCCAGCCGTTTGGCTATCTCTTTCTCAAAGCCATATTCACCGGGCTGATAGTAATCTTTCTCCGGCAATTTATCCGGGAAATACCTCTGATAGTGATAGTTATGCTCGGCATCGTGATCGTAAACATAGTTTTTGCCATAATCCAGATCCTTCATCAGCGAGGTGGGCGCATTGCGAATATGCAGCGGAACGCCGTGATGACTTGTCTTTCGCGCATCTTTTGCCGCTTCACCATAGGCTTTATACAAGGAATTACTCTTTGGCGCAGTTGAGAGATACACCGCCGCCTGAGCCAATGCTGTCGCGGCTTCGGGCATGCCGATAAAGAGCAGCGCATCCTTTGCAGCCAGCGCCTGAGTGATAGCCTCAGGATCTGCAAGACCAATGTCCTCACTGGCAAAACGGATCATGCGCCGCACGATATAGCGCGGATCTTCTCCTGCTTCCAGCATCCTTGCCAGCCAATACAGCGCAGCCTGCGGATCGCTTCCGCGCATGGACTTATGCAGCGCCGAAATGAGATTGAAGTGCTCCTCCCGATTTTTATCATAAAACATAGTCTTTTTTGCCAGCGCATTGGCAAGATCCTGAATATCCGGCTCGGGATTTTCTTTCAAAAATGGACTGATCAGCTCCAATTCATTGAGTGCGCGACGTGCGTCCCCACCGCTATTTTGCGCCATCCAGCCAATCACTTCCTCATTTTGCACAAGCTCAAGTTCCTCAAAGCCGCGAACTAAAATCTGAGCTATCTCCTCCTCCGGCAAGGCTTCGAGAACAAAGACATGACAGCGCGAAAGCAGGGCAGGAATCACCTCAAAGGAAGGATTTTCCGTGGTCGCACCGATCAAGATCACAGCACCGCTCTCCACAAAAGGCAGAAAAGCATCCTGCTGAGACTTATTAAAGCGATGGATTTCATCGATAAAGAGCAGGCTGGGCTGCCCCGAAGTTCTATGATTATACTCCGCGTCTTTCATCACGTTCTTGACATCCGCAATGCCGGAAAGCACCGCACTGAACTGAATAAAGCGTTGCTCAGAATGACTTTGAATGATGCGCGCGATGGTAGTCTTACCGCTGCCTGGAGGTCCCCAAAGGATGAAGCTATGATAGTTATCTTCAGAGATCATCCGACTCAACAAGGATTGCGGCGAGATCAGATTTTCCTGTCCCCGCAGCTCCTCTAAATTCTTTGGACGCAGCCGCTCCGCCAGAGGGACTTTCTTATCCTGCACTTCCGAGAGTTCAAAAATATCGCTTTGATTGTTTTCCACTGTGCCTTCCTTTTAAGCGTTTTTGCGGATAAGCTTCACCGCATCGATGTCGCTGAGCTGTTTTAGAGGCAAAAGAATGCTCAGCCAAGTAAGCAGATATGAGACCGCGATCACCAAGAAATAGTCGCTAAATTGCACCTTAACCGGCAGGATAATGAAGTCTTCCAGCTTGACCAATCCCGTCTTAGCTTGGATGAAAAGCATGAGACTGCCGAGGATGAGCCCCAGCGCGATTCCCAAGGTGCATAGCATCATAGCCTGCATCATAAATAGTTGTCTCAGATCCCGCTCTCTATATCCCAAAGCCTTTAGCAGCCCCAGTTCCGGCTTCTTTTGCGTGATGATCTTAAGCAGCGAGCCCGTGAGATTGAATCCCGCAATGATAAACATAAACAGGAGGATGACAAACATCAGATATTTCTCGAAACGGATCGCACCATAGAGGCTGGCGTCAAAGTCCCCCCAGTCCTCAAGTTTATAGCCCTCAAACATCGCCGAAAGCTTCTTCATATGCTTTTTACTATATATGCCATTTCCGCTTTTGATCTCTAAATAATCTATCTCAGAGCTATATCCCGCAAAGCTTTGCGCCACACCGAGAGGGATGAAAATATAGTTCTGATCATATTCCGGCATGCCCGCGCTGAAGATGGCTTGAACCTTGAGTGTATGCAGGTGCGGCAGCATTCCAAAAGGGGATGGAATATTAAATATCGGCGAAATGAGCAAGATTTCATCGCCTATGAAAGCTCCCATATCCGCAGCGATTCCCGCTCCGAGAATGATTCCGCCTTCCTCGAACCTGACCGGATCCAGCTCGCCGGCAATTATGCCCTGAATATTATCGTTCAGCCTATCGGGAAGCAAGACAGAGCTCACCTGAGCGTGCGTTTTTCCATCTATCCCAAAGGCAATCGCAGGCGCAGTCCCATCATCGCCTCTAACCAGCAGCTCTTGGCGCACCACCGGCGAAGCGGCATATCCTGCCTCATTTATCTTTTCCACAAGAGCCTGATAATCTTCCAGCGGCTTGCCTTCAAAGACAGAAAGGCGAATCTCCGAGAGCGTTCCCATAATCCGCTTTTGGATGTCTTCACGAAAACCGTTCATCACCGAACTCACCACGATGAGCGCCATCACTCCGAGCGCGATTCCGCCCAAGGTCAAGAGATGGGCACGACTGATCCCCATGCGGCTTTTCCCCGCAAGATAGCGCCGTGCAACAAAGGCAATGCTTCGGTTTTTATGATTCTTTCCCATGCCCGCATTTTTTGACTCGGCTAATTATCGTCAAGCATGAAATGCATTTTATGACAAATATCTATGAAAAACCGTCAGAAAGCTTGACGAAAATCCCCGCTTTTTTTAGAAGTCAATCTATGGATAAGGAACATTTTGAGGAATTCCTCCGCGCACACGAGAAACGCATCTACCGCTATCTCTTAGGCATAGCCAAGAACGAGCAGGATGCGATGGACCTCGTGCAGCTAACTTTTATCTCCGTTTACGAGAAGTTTGAAACGATAAGAGAGAAGACAGCGCTGGCTTACGTATATCGAGTTGCGCACAACAAAGCCATGACTTTCCTCAGACAGAAATCCCGCTATGTGGATATAGATCCAACGGTTATGGCTCAGATCACCAAGGCTCCTCAGGAGGAAGAAAAAGCAGATTATTCCCAATTACACGAAGAGATTGCCAATCTCTCTCCCCGCCTCGCCTCGGTGATTCACCTTCAATACTATGAAAAAATGTCTTATAAAGAGATGGCAGAAAGCCTCGGGATCAGCGTTAAAGCCGTTGAATCCCTGCTCGTTAGAGCAAAACGCATACTTCGCAAAAAAGTTTTGCAGGAAAAGAACTAAGGGGGAGTATCATGAATAGAACCCAATGTCGGTTAAGAAAAATAAGGAGAGAACAATGAGATGTAAAACAGCAGAACGCTATATCAGCCTCAAGCTCGATGGTGAGCTGAGCGCCAAGCTTGTCTCAAAGCTGGACGAGCATCTGATGAAATGTTCCTCCTGCAAGGAAATTCACCGGCAGACAGCCCTCCTTACCGAGAATCTGACTGCCATCCAGGATGTGGAGTATCCCGCGTGGTTGCACCATCGCATCATGAACAACCTTCCCAAGAAAGCCGAGCGTCAAAGCACATGGCGCGTAAGCCTTGCCTATGCAACCTTTTCGCTGATGATTTTCTTCAGCGTCTTCGCAGGCGTGGGGCTTGGCAAAAAAGCCTATACAGATAATTCCGACTACGCTCAGATCGAGCAAGAGGACTATCTGCAGCTCAGCTTCGGCGATAACAGCATCTGGGAGGTTTATGATGAGTAAACGATTGATTTTAGTGCTACTTGGCATCTCTTTGGCATTTAATCTCGCCTTCACAGGCAGCCTCCTGTGGCTTCATCTGCGAATTTCGAGAGCGGAAAAGAGAATACCGCGCACGCGACAGCGCACCGAACTACCCACCCATGTGAGTGATATGAGGCATGATCCCCAGATAAATCAGCTGCGCAGTGATTTTGAAAGCTATAAGCTCATGCTCATGGAAGAACTCGCCAAACATGCACTGGATGAGGAAAAGATTCTCTCGATTATTGATTCCTCCCTCGTTGCCCAAAGCGATTTGGAGCAATCCTTAGGAGAAAACCTCGTAGAAATTCGAAAACAAATGACGCCCGATGAAGCGCAAACTTATTTTCAATCACGGGCTGATCACATGAAACGCAGAACTGAAATGATTAACCGTCACCGCGACAGGAGAAATAAAAATGAAGAAGACAATGATAACCGTCCTGATGCTCGCACTCGTCGTCGTAGGCCTCCTCGCCCAGACGAGCGAGCTGAAAGAGGCCAGAGAAGCACCCGTCCATCCGATGATGAGATGGAGAGAGGATCTGAACCTCACTCAGAAACAGATTGATAGCATCACAGAGGCGAGAACCGCATACGATAAACAGAGAAATACCGTCTCTGCTCAGATCAAAAATCTGAATGTGGATCTCACCGAAGCAATTAAAAAGCAAGATTTTAAGAATGCAAAGAAGCTCAATAAACAGATTACTGATAAAGAACTTGAACTCAAAAACGCACGCATAGACATGCTGAGTGCCATGATCAAAGATCTCAGTGCCGAGCAAAAAGAGAGCTTCCTGGCAAGACATCCCATGCATAGCGCCTGGGGAAATCAAGGATTTCGCAACTTTGGTCAATTAAGCAGCAGCCGTGGATATAGAGACGGCTCCGGCTATCAGGGTCGAAGCAGGCGTGGAGATAGAAACACAGGATTAAGACAATTTAGAGATAATAAACATAGGTTTAGACAAGCGAGCCCAAGAAAATAAGTGTAACCTCCTTAGTGCACGCAACAGACCGCGAGACTTGCATTTCTTGCGGTCTTTTTTTGTTTGCCCAGAATGCTTTCTGCGCCGATGGACTGAAAGAAGTCCTGACACCTCACCAGCGGGAAGTCAACATGAGACCAAGGGCGTTGCTGGCAACGGCAAG
>DUNQ01000090.1 GCA_012839325.1 Candidatus Cloacimonadota bacterium | reverse complement strand
GTTCAAAAGCATGATCTTCGGAGCCTTTGCGCTAACCATGGCGCGAAGCTCTTCCACCTGCTCAAGCAACCTGATGGGCTTGATGGGACCATGATCCAAAAGCATCATATTATCTTGCGCTTCAAATTTTCTTAAACTCAAAGGCGGCTGATATTTATCATCCGGATTGGCATACATATTTACGCCCACGAATACATCGCGACGCCTGTTGACTGCATCGATCTTCGCCTTGGCAGTCTCTTCCAGCATCTCGTGAATCTTTCCACTTTGCAGAGCTGTGAGCATTCCGCCCATGCCTTCGATTTCCTGCATGAGTTTCCATGCCAGATCAGCGAGTTGCGCGGTGAGGCTTTCCACGTAATAGCTTCCGCCGGCGGGATCTGCAACCTTGGAGAAATGAGCCTCTTCTTTCAGGATGAGCTGCTGATTGCGCGCCATTCTGCGAGAGAACTCGGTATTCTTTGCAACCACTGAATCGAAGGGAGTGATTTCCAGGCTATCGACACCGCCGATGACTCCGGAAAATCCTTCGGTCGTGGTACGCAACATATTCACATATAGGTCATATACAGACTTATTGAAGTCTGCCGTGCGTCCGTGAATCCAAATCTTTTGAGATTCCTCATTGCCACCGAGTGCCTTGATCGTTTCTGCCCAAAGCAGGCGGAAAGCTCTGATCTTGGCAATTTCCATGAAGAAATTTGAGCCCAGCGAGAGTTTCACACTGAAAAGCGGCGCAATCATATCAATATCTAAGCCTTTGTCGATCAGCTTTTTGAGATAGGTGATCGCGGTCGCCAAGATGAACGCCAATTCCTGAACGGCTGATGCACCGGCATTTTCATAAACCGTGCTATTAATCACAAATGACTTCATCTTCGGAGCATGCTTAAGTCTCGTGATTACAATATCTTCCACCTTTTGCCATACTTCATCAAGATTGAGGCTCAAAAAGCCCTTCATGGCAAATTCACCTATGGGATCCACTCCGAGCGCGCCCTGCAGCTCTTGGGATGAAACCCCTGTATTTTCGAGATATTGCAAGAGAAGCGGGAAGGATTGACGGCTGGAGATGCTGCTTTGAACAAAGAGCGGAGCCGCCATGATGTCTATCCCATCAAGCAAGGTTTCAAGATCTTCCAAGCTATTGATCATGATGCCTTCGCGACAATTTGCCATACAATAGTTTATCATGGTCAAGCCGCGATTCAGCTCGTCTTTTAGGATCTTATTTAGCTTTGAGAGGTCTTTTTCATTCTGTTTTTGAGCGATATACCAGCCTTCGTCAACGAGTTTTTGAGGATCGTTTCCTCTCACGAAAGGCGCTTGACCGGGATCGCTCTTGGGAAATTCGAGGTCTTGGATGTCTTCCTTGCGATAGATTGGTTCGAGCAGGATTCCTTCATAGGTGCGGGTTTTCAGGGCTTTGTCGTAATCACGACCCCTGAGAGCCTCTATCACCAGCTCTTTCCATTCTTCCCAACTGGGCGCAGGAAAATCCTTGAGTAAATTTAGGTTCATATCCACTTGGCTGAACTCCTTATATTATTATTTAATAAGTGCTTGAACGGGCTTCATGCCCTGGGCAGAACCACTCTCAATCGAGGTGAGAACGGCACCGCCGCCTGTGAAAAAGTAATACTTTTCGTCGTTTTGCGCAAGGGCGAAAATGCCCGGCAAATATGTCTTAAAATCTTGTATCGTATCACCGCCGCCAAAGAGTTTCGCGGCATTTTTATTTTGATCAATCAGCGAATACATTGCCATGCTGCCTTCCGGGAATAGCGCGCTATAGCCCATCACGGCATTCACAAAGAAGCTTCCCGCCTCGGAAAAGCGTTTTACAACCGCTTCATCGCAGAAAGATTCCGGCGCGGCATCGAGGATAAAGCCCATGGGCTTGCTCTTATCCATTTCCTTCAGTTCAGAGATATGCTTGATCTCCCAGCTGCCTTCTTTGCGCTCTTTAATGCTTTGGCTTACAACCACATAGGGTAGTTCCAAAATCTTGGAGAGGTGATCCTTGCTATCATCCATGAATTTCTGCGCTGCGGCAATATCGTCCTCACCAATACCGGTGATATTAAGATTATATTTCGCAGCAAGATATGCGTTGTAGATCACTCCGCCAAGGACGAGAGTTTCAGCGTCTTTGATCAGCGCGCTGAGCGGACCAATCTTGGTATCGAACTTACTTCCTGCCACCACTGCCACCAAGGGCTGTTGCGGAGAGAAGACCTTATCAAGGTTCGTGATCTCTTTTTCCATGAGCAAGCCGGCATACGCAGGAAGATATTTGGCAACATTGAATGTGCTCGCATGTGGCTGCCAGCTTCCGAAAGCGTCGTTGATATACACGTCTGCATAGCTTGCCAGATCCTTGGCAAAGATATCGGCATTCTCATCCTTTGCTTCCTCGCCCTTAAACCAGCGCGTATTAGGAAGATAGATATAGTCGCACTTGCCGGCTTTGAGGCAATCCACCGCTTTAGCCAGAGGCGAAAGATCGGTAATGCCATATTCATCGGCGGCTTTAAGATCTACTGCACAACCCTTTAGCTGAAGCTTTTGATTTAGATAGTTCACGATTGCCTGAACGGAATCGTTGTCAGAAATATTGATAGTATTTGTGGCTTTGTCTTTGGGACGCCCGACGTGGGTCATCAAAATTGGCAAACCACCTTTTTTAAAAACATGTAAAATCGTGGGGATAGTCGCGTCTATGCGCATCGGGTCTTTGATTTTGCCCTTTTTCACAATATTGTGGTCAAAGCGGATAAGCACCACCTTTGCATTGAGATCGGCTTCAAGCATGAGGGGTATGTTCTTCATTTTTGCTCCATTTATATTATATTTTTTTACTTAC
>DUNQ01000089.1 GCA_012839325.1 Candidatus Cloacimonadota bacterium | reverse complement strand
CGCTACGCTCCAAAAAGCTGTCAGATTCTCAGCAAAGTTGAATGAAGTGGTACATTTTAAACTTCCGAAACTGGTACAAATTAAACTTCCCTTGACAGCTTTTAAATATGAATGAAGATTATTTTAAGGAAGAAGCGTTTTATTGGATGTCCCTCGCGCTTTACTTTGATGCTGAAGATGCTGATGACTTTTGGAATACACTGAAATATATGATACCATGGGATGTGATAAATGAAATACTTCAACAAGTAAATGAGGATCTCGTGGAAGAAGGATTTGAAAAGCCGGATTGGAGTTCGTGGTTTTGATGGGGCAAGTGCCACGCTTGTGCTTTGGTGTGGGAACAGATGTTTTTTTTCTTTGAGCGTAGCGAGACAGTAGTTTTTAATAGAAAGCTGCGCTTTCTCAGACAATAGGATGTTGACTGCCAAAGTGGGAGGTATGCGCTTTGTGCATAAGGAGTTAGGGAGCCGGCTGAAGCCAGCGTTACAGCCGGATAAATCCAGCGCTACAGCTATAAGGTATGCGCTTTGCGCATGGATTGATATAGTAGGCTGAAGCCTACACAACTACCGACTAAAGTCAGTGTTACTATGGCGTTAGCTTTCCAGTAAGTGGTTTCCCTACACCGACTGCGGAAGTAGCGAAGATCTCGTTAAATCGCTAAATCGTTAAATCGTTAAATCGCCAAGCTCCGCTTGGGAAATAAAGTCTTTGACAAAAAAGCGTATCACGGCATTGTGGTGGAAAAAATTATCATTAGGAGCAAATCCCATGAAGAAACTTGGACAAGACTTCCCGAAAGAGCTTCGTCGCACCTTCCTTTATGAGCTTGAAGAAGAGTGGTATCTCCCTCTCTTAGCGAAACATAAGGGCATCGAAGTTCAGCCCGTCAAACGTAGCAATTTCGGCGAATATAACATGGCTGTGAATTATCTCACCAGCGTTTTAGAGGAATCCGCCGCGGTGAATACCGTCGCCGTTTACAATATCGACCATATGGCTCAGATCCTCTTTTCCGGCGCCGATGCCGAGGCACTTTTAGACCGCACTTTGCCCGCGAATATCAAGGACATGAGAGTCGGCGGCTGCAAATACACCCTGCTTCTGAATGACGATGGCGGGGTAATCGACGACATGATCATGATGAAAGTATCGCCCAATGACTTTATCCTCGTGATAAATGCCGGGCACGATATCACCGATGAGATCGAGCGTGATGGTGAGAAAATCTCGCTTGTTGCCGATATCGATCGCATCATGCGCCATAAGAAAGAGGGTGAGGATGTGATAGCTAAAGACCTTTCCGATGAATTGGTTAAGGTGGACGTACAAGGTCCGCTTTCATATAAGATCATCAAAGAAGTTTATGGCGAAGAAGTGATCAAGAATCGCAGAAATCCCAAGAAAAACATGAGCTTTTTCACCTTCAACGAGATTGATCGCGATGGTCATACCTATTATTTCTCACGCACCGGCTACACAAATCGCTGGGGCTGGGAAATCTATATCCCCAAAGCACGTGCCACAGAGGATTTCAAGAAGATCGTGAGTCGCGCGCTTGAACTGGGCGGCTTGCTCGTAGGCCTTGGCGGGCGTGATGAAAATCGCATCTCCGCAGGCGCATTCGGACTCCCGCTGATGGGAAGCGAATATGACGAGGTTCATGATCCGATCAATTCCCCGCTCTATCCCGCCGCCGTGGATATCACAAAAGATGAATTTATCGGCAAAGCTGCGTTGATGAAGGTGCTCGAAAAAGACGTGACCAAACGCCTGAATATCCTTATCAGCGAAGGCATTGCAGTGGGCAGGGGCGCATATCTCGACGGCAAGAGAGTGGGAACCGTCACTTCCAGTATAAATTCCCCGAATGTCTCTCTTGAACAGCGTTTGGCGATTGGCTCGAAGCGCAAAAATGTGAACGACGAGAATGGAAATGCCGCGATAGGCTTCGTATGGCTCTACGACAATCTCTTTGAGACCGATGAGGAAGGCAAGGACATCACGACGAAAGATGACAAGCCCATCCGCATCGCGCTTGAGCTCTTCCGCGAAGACAAAGACGGCAATCCTTCCGGCAGACCCGTTTTGGGATATATCACCCAAGAGGGAATCAACGAAGCTACTGCACACAAAGCACTTAGGCACATAGAAAACTTATAATAACCCCGCGCTATCGCAGCTGTTTCGAGCATGAGGCGGCTGCGATAGCATTCTCTTTTTTTTATATCAATAAATACCAAGATGGAGTCAGAATGATCACCGTTGAAAATTTAGTTAAAGCATTCCCGCTGAAAGATGGGGGCGAGTTCAACGCCGTGGACGGCATCTCTTTCGACGCAAAAGCAGGCGAGATTGTTTGCCTCTTGGGCGTGAATGGCGCCGGCAAGACCACTGCGATGCGCATACTTTCCACTGTCTTTCGCCCCACGCGCGGCACCGCTACGATTGGCGGCTGGGACATACTGAAAAATCCGGAAAAGGTGCGGGAAAATCTCGGCTTTCTTTCCGGCGATACCGGGCTTTATAATCGCCTGAGACCTCATGAATTCATCCGCTATTTCGGGCGCCTATATTCCATGAAAGACAGTAATATCACGCGCCGCATGGATGAGATGGCAGAGCTGCTGGATATGCAGGATTTCATGGATAAAAAGATTGAATTCCTCTCTACGGGGATGAAGCAAAAGGTCTCGATCGTGCGCTCCATCATCCATGATCCTGAAGTGATGATCTTCGACGAGCCCACGGCGGGCTTGGATATACTCACCGCGCGCAATATCATCTCTTTCATTCGCAAGTGTAAAGATGAAGGCAAATGCGTGCTTTTTAGTACGCACATCATGCGCGAGGCAGAGCGTTTGGCGGATAGGATTGTTCTTATTCATAGGGGCAAACTATTGGCATCCGGCACTTTGGACGATATGCGCAGCGAGACGGGGGAGAGCGATCTGGACGACATTTTTGTATATTATGTGAATAAATATAGCGATGAAACGGAGGTTTTGGATCATGAGTTCTAAGAAAGTATTCATCGTTTTCCGTAAGGAATGGCTGGAAGTTCTGCGCGATAAACGCACGATTTTCACCACCTTCCTCCTCCCGCTCATCCTCTATCCGCTTTTGATAATTGGCTTTAATGCCGTGATGAGTCGTCAGACGGGCGTGCTTGAAGAGCGCGGCGCAAGCGTTGCAATCGCCGATAGCGTATTGAATCCCGTCTCTGCGCGAATAGTAGCAAGCCTGCAAGAAATAGAGAATTTTGACTTCCATCCTGCCAACGATGTGGTGGACTATCTCTATGAAAATAAAGACATTCAGGGAGTGGTGACCATACGCGATTCCTTGGATGCGGACGGGCTGAGGCTATATCATGTGTCAGTCAAATATGACGCTGCAAACGAGCAAGGGCAGATGGTTTTAGACAAGGTGAGTTGGAAGCTGCGCGAGGTGCAAAAGGAGATTGCCGAAGAGCATATCTCGGCGCGCGGCATAAATCCTAAGATCATGAATATCATAGAGGTGCATAGTATTGACACCGCGGATTCACAGAAGAAAATGGGCATGATCTTGGGCATGTTTTTGCCATATATAATGATTATAATGTTGCTCACGGGAGCGTCCATCGTGGCGGCTGATCTCGTGGCGGGCGAGAAGGAGCGCAAGACCCTGGAAACCCTCTTGGTGGCGGGGATTGATAGACGTGAGATCGTGATCGGCAAATATCTCACCATTATCTCTTTGAGCATGCTGAATCTGATTGTAAATCTCTTTAGCATGAGCATATCCGTGAAATTCATGCTGGGGCAAACGGGCATGGATATGGCGGGCGTGGGCATCCCCTTCAAGGCGATCTTACTGCTTTTGGCGACCATGTTGCCGCTGGCGACCTTCTTTGCAGCGCTGCTGCTTTCGATTTCCACCTTCAGCCGAAATATGAAAGAGGCGCGCTCCTATGAACAGCCCATCATGATGGTATCAATGATTATGGCGATGATCAGCTTCTTGCCGGCGATTGAGCTGAACGGCATGCTGGCGCTGATTCCCGTGGTGAATATCTCGCTGATCTTCAAAGCCGTGATGGTGAATGACTATCAGATTTCGCATCTCTTGATTACCATCGGCAGCACTCTTGTATTGGATGCAATCGCGATCTGGGCGAGCATCAAGCTCTTTAATAGTGAAAGCGTGCTCTTCCGCTCCGAAGATGATAGCGGCGGGATCAAGAGCATCAAAAAGGATAGGAAAAACATCTTTACGCCTTATAACGGCATAATATATTTCTCGCTTGCTCTGCTTGCGCTTTACTATCTCGGTTCGCGCTGGCAGATGCAGGATATGGTTTCCGGGCTGGTGAAGACTCAGATCATCCTCATAGCGCTGCCCGTGCTTGTTTTCGTGGCTTTGCTCAAGCAGGATAAGGACAAGGTGTTGCGGCTGAAAATGCCGAGGCTGAAAGAGATTGCTTTGGTCCCATTTATCGCGATTTCGGCGTCTGTGATCGTCACCATCTTGGCGCAGCTGATAAATCATATCTTCCCTTTCCCGGAGCAATATTTGGAGAATCTGTCCCAGCTTTTTGATATGGATCTTTCGCTTTGGGGCAGCCTGGCGGTGGTTGCTCTGGCGCCGGGAGTCTGTGAAGAGCTGCTCTTCAGGGGACTTATGCCGCGTTTCTTTGAGAAGTTTGGCTTTATGAGCAATATCTTGATAAGCGCTTTTCTTTTTGCGGCTTTCCATCTCGATCCCTTCCGCTTTATTCCCGTATTTCTTTTGGGTATGCTCTTGGCATATCTCACGCTGAGAAGCGGCTCGGTCTTTAATTCCATGCTTTCGCACACGATCAATAATTCTCTTGCCATACTCTTGGTTACCTTTGCAAATAATGGCTTTTTGAAGAGGGTGATGGTGAGCGATGATTCACTGCACTATTGGGTGGTGATTCCGGCGCTTGTGGTGCTGCCGCTCTCCTTATACCTATTCCATAAGGTGACAGCTGATAAAAACGAGGAGTATGAGCTGATATCGCAAGATTTATAAATCCCGTGAAGGCATGAGCTTGAGTGCGTTTCGGAACTTGTCGTCAAACATTATGCTTGACAAAAAATAAGAACTAAATTGATTTGATCAAACTGAGTGGCGAGGTAGCTCAGACGGTAGAGCAGAGGCCTGAAAAGCCTTGTGTCCCCAGTTCAATTCTGGGTCTCGCCACCACTTTTTTTGTCCTGATATTTCCCATCCCTTTTCGCGCATTTCCTCTTAAGTGTGCTCATGATGCATATACTTGATAGTGTCAAAGATAATTCTTGCAAGAAAACTCAGATTTTCCTTTACATTTTCGCTTAAAAATATATGTTTGCATTATAGCGATTTCGCGATTTTAAGCAGAAGAGGTAATGATATGACAAAAATCTTGGTCGTTGAAGATGACAGTAGTTTTAGAAAAGTATTAGTAAGAATGCTTACCAGGGCGGGGTATGAAATAGATCAAGCCGGAGACGGCAATCAAGCGCTGGAAGTATGCGCCGAATTCAAGCCGGACTTGGTTTTGACCGATATCATCATGCCGGATAAAGAGGGACTGGAGACCATTCAAGAGCTATTGGAGATGTGTCCGGAGCTGAAGATAATCGCTATGAGCGGCGGCGGGAAATTTGGTCCCGACAGCTATCTTCCCCTGGCGGAAAAGCTTGGCGCAAAAGCATCTCTGCAAAAGCCTTTTATGCGTGATGAACTGCTTAGCACGATTGAAAGCGTGTTGAAGGGCTAAATTACTTCTTTTATAATCTCGGCGAGCTTCTTTGCCCTTACGCTCGGGCTGAATCTCGCTTTGATATCTGCTGACATCGCCTCTCTATCTATATCTTGAGCCATAAGCTCGCTTAGAGCTTGGATCACCTTTTTTTTATCTCTTTTAGTGCAAAGCACGCCCCAATCTCCCATGATAGTGGGGATGCCCGTCACATTTGAGCCAATGGGCTTGCAACCCATGAACATCGCTTCCACCAACGAATAAGGCATGCCTTCAGAGATGGATATCTGGGCATAAATATCGGACTCTGCCATTAGTTCTAAAACCCTTTCATGAGGCAAGAGGCTATTGATTTCTATGTTCTTTAGTTCACTGAGCTGATAGATTTCCTCGATCTTTGGAAGCCAGCGGGGACCTATGCCCACAAAGATGAACTTCCAATCCTGATATGCCCTTGCCGCTGCGATCAGCATGTCGTAGCCTTTGTTATAAAAATCTTGAAAGCGGGGAGTGGTGCCCACGCAGAGAATTTGCTTCTTTCTTGTTTGCAGTGGCTTTGTCTGTGGCTCTTTGGTGAGGCAATTGTGTAAGACGCTTGCCGGGGTCTTTAGCCCTTTCACCAAGCGGAACACGCCTTCGGGGTGTCCGTCCGGATTGTAATAAAGGTTGTCTGAATCCAATAAATCCTCGTGTATGGCGATGATGTGGCTGCAATTCTTAAGCGCATAGCCGGCGAAGCGGGAGCGCCATTTGTGATGATAGACTCCATAGGCAAACTCGGGATAGTGAACGCTGTCATAGCCGCCCAAGATCACTATGCTCTTTTTTCTTAAGAGCTTGCAGGTAAAAGCCATGGCGGCTGCGTGGTAATCGGCAAACCAGCATAGGGCGAGCTTTGTTTTGGGGCTAAAGAACAGGATGAATACCATCTTGATCACATTTAGGAGATACTTCGCCTTGCCTCTATTTTGATGCAGGCAGATGCCTTTAGTGGGCATGATATCGCCCAAAATCTCGAGGTCGGTTTTCATGAAGCTGCTGGCTGTGGGCATGATGAAAAGTGCTTTCATATCTTCTTCCTTTCTGTTTTAATCCCTGATGGGCAGTGCTTTCTTTCTTTTGTATCCCGTGAGGCTGCTCAAAAGCTCAAGCGCCATGTTCACATCATCGCTGCGTATGAGTTTTAGCGCGCGGGCAATGAAATAGTAAATCGCCATATATATCGTGCCGAACACCGTCATTCTGAGGAAGGGGATCTCAATCAGCTTGATAAAAGGCAAGATCATGAGTGCGGGCAGGATTGCAACGGCAAAGCTGAAGAGCATCTTGAGCCAAGGGAAAAAGCGGTTTATCTTGACTTTCAGATAGTGTTTCATCTGCCATAGATAGATCAGCGCCATCTGCCAACATACTATAACGGTGGCAATTGCGGCGCCTTTCATGCCGAGCCGGCGGATGAGAATAAAGTTGAGAATTGCGTTTGAGCCAAGCATGATCAGCGAATCCAGCATCACGATCTTGGTTCTGCCATAGGCTTGGAAGATCAGCGCATGCGTTGCGGTTCTCAGCGGTAAAATAAAGAGATAGATGCGGAAATAGATGGCGGCTTCGATATAGGTTTTGCCATAGAAAAAGAGCATGAGTTCGCCGGCAAAAAGATAAAATATCACCGCTAAGGGCATGATGATCAGTGAGTTTTTGCGCACCGAGGAGCGGTAGATGGCGGCAGTTTGATCGTGATCTTTGGGGTTTAGGTTTGGGAGCAAGATGGCGTTTACGGAGTTGATTAGCACTCCTATCAGGGGTAGCTCCATGGCGCCAAGGGAGAAGACCGCAAATTCTTCCGGTAAAAAGAAGCCGGAGATCATGATTTTATCAAGCTGAACGCAGAGTATGGCGACTATGAAAGAGATCCCCAGCGGGATGGTGTAGGCGATCTGCTCTTTGAAGCCCTCATAATTCTTTAGAGAGAATGGGCTGCTGTTCTTTTTTAGCCCAATGAAAGCCCAAAGCCATTGCAGTGCGGCGGAGATCAGCGATGCCCAGATGATTGCTTCCAGGCTGCGCGTGAAAAATGCCACGGCGAGGATGATAATAAAATCGCAGACTATGCTGAAAAGCGCGAATATGGCGGCTTTGCCGGGTTCTTTGAGACCTAACATGGTGAAATTATACAGCGAGCCATAAAAGAGCAAGAGCGGGTAGATGCTGAATATGCCCAAGAGCGGGATGAGTGCGGGGTTTTGGAAGCGCTGGGCTATGAAAAAGCGCGAGAAAAGAATGACGAGTGTGCAGGCGATTGCGAGCAGGCTCACCACGTTCATGGTGCGCGAGATCAGGCGTCTTAAATGCTCTTCGTCCTTGGCTTTGGGCAGAAAATACATCATCCCTTGCGGAAAGCCTAAGAGCAGGATTCCTGAAAGAGTGGCGTAGATGAGGTGGATTTGTCTATATGTTCCCAAGTCTGCCGGCAAAAGCAAGCGCGCTAAAGCCATGCCGATCAGGGTTTTGATTACAAAGCGCAATAAATCTGCGATGGAAAGCAAACCTGCCTGTTTGGACAGTTCGCTCATGCCTTAAAGCTCCGGGATGACTATGGATTGATAAAAGATATCCTCGTCTTCGAGGTGGAAGCTTACGAGGTAGCTTTGCGCTTGTAAATGGCTGCCATCATGGAGGATGCCAAGCCAATAGTCTTCGTTATATCCTTCCATGAAGCCGCGTTTGCGCTTGTATAAAACCTTGCCATATTGGTCGCAGATACGCCATGTCCAATTGCCGCGCTTGGGAAGCTGCATGCTGAGAACATAAGAGCCGGACATGGTGCTGATCCTTGTTTCTGTATCAAAATTTCTTAACATCGGCGTTTCTTCAGGCTTTTCTTCTTCAATCTCCGGAGGAGGGATATATACTACTTCCAGCTCGGCAAATTCCGAGGCAAGGCTTTCTGTGATCATGGGGCTTTGCTCTTCTTCAAGCTTAATAGTATCAGCCGCTGCAAGCTCTTCTACTTTAAGCTCATGCGGGGGATATGCCATACGCGCTAAAACCTCTAAAGCCTCTCCTTCTTTGATTCCCGAATAGCTGAAAAGCGCGATTCCGGCGAAGTCATTGTCTCTGATATGATCGATGCGATTTCTGATGTGATTCACGTTATATTTTGGGCTAATCTCGGCTTTGAGGCTTTTGCCTGCCACATCCCATGCTCTAAGTCCCACGATGATTTTATCTTTATAATCAGCGAGTTCTTGGATGCCAATCTGCCTCATAAATGTATCGTAATTAAGGTGATATGCCATGGGGTATGCGAGGTCTATGAGTCCGTCTTTTAGCCAGGCGTGCCAGTCTTGGGCATAGGTTCTTTGCGCTTCTCTTAGATCCGCAAACACCGCTGCGGTCAGAAGTATATCGGGATTGATCTCCTTGATTCTCGCGCGAAGCATGCCCACGAAGTCGCTTACCTGCCTGATGCGCCAGTCGTTCCAGCTGAGATTTGGCTCGCTCAAGAGCGCTTCTTCATAGCGGGATGTGGAGATTGGGTGATAGCCATATTTGTGATTTGGATAGCGAATGTAATCCAGATGCAGTCCGTCGAGATCGGGATAGCCATAAACAATGTCCGAAAAAACATCTAAAAGATAGTCGCGCACCTCGGGGATGCCGGGGTCTATGAAAAAGCCGAATTGTTCTTTGGCATCGGACATAGGTTTGCCCTGCTTCCAAGTGATCCAGTGCGGCTTGTGAGTATATATGTAATTGATATCCAAGAGTCTGGGCAAAGAGGGTGTTGCATTATATACCACCACCCAGGCTTGCACTTTTAGTCCTAAGGGTTTTGCTTTTTGCAGTGTGTAGCCAAGGGGGTCGAAGTTTTCATCTTTCAAGATATAGCTTTGAGGCTCGGGGTTAAGGTATTTATTGCCCCTGCGATTTACTTCATAGAGCGCATCGCTACGGTAGCGGATCTCAACGAGGAGTTCGTTTTGATTTGCCATGATTGCATCGTCTATGATCTGATCTATGCTCTCTTGATTCGTCATGCTCCAAGGCACCACCCAAAGGGATCTTACTTCGCCGAAAAGCGAAAGGCTAACTAACGTTAGCAGTATGAGGAAAAGACTTTTCTTTGTCACTCTGTCTCCTTGACCTCAGTTGTGATTTTTCCATCTATGAGGAGGAGGTTCAGTATATCGCCAGCTTTCACATCTTTGATGCTGCGTATGGTTTTGCCGTCTTTTTTGGCTAAGATCCAGCCTTTTTCTTGCATCTTTTCAGGGGCTAATTGTGCGAAGATGCCTTCTTGCATGGTGAGCCTTTGCCTCTTGTTTTGCAAAAGGAGATCAGCGGAGCTTTTTAGCTTGTATTCAAGCGTTTCCAACCTTTGATTACTGTGATCTATGTTGCGTCTGATGCGGGATTCATAAGCATTTTGAAGCCGCGCTGAGCTGCGCTCTAAGGCAATCTGCGGCTCTTTGGTGATATATGTGAAGTTTTTTAGCGAAAGAATGGCAAAGTCCAATCTCTGTTGATATTCTTGCCATAATCTTTGCGGATGATAGTGCGAAAGCGTAGAGGCGGTCTCACTTAGCCTTCTTTTATGAATGTTTAGCGTGCCTTCTAACATGAGGTTCATGCGCTGCTTGATGCTATTTAGGTGTATATTTAGATCATCTTTATTGGGTACGGCGATCTCGGCTGCGGCAGATGGTGTAGGCGCGCGAAGATCCGCTACAAAATCGCTGATGCTAAAATCTATCTCGTGTCCCACCGCGGAGATTATGGGGATTTTAGAGGCGAAAATAGTGCGCGCGAGTGCTTCATCATTAAAGCAAAAGAGATCTTCTTGGGAGCCTCCGCCACGAGTGAGAATAATCAGATCCACCGGCATGCTTTCATTGAAGTAGTTTATGCCTTTTATCAGGGTGGGAGGGGCATCTTTGCCCTGCACCGTTGCGGGATAAACGAAAGCCTGCACGGGGAATCGGCGCGCGAGAACGCTTCTAATATCCTGAAGCGCGGCGCCGGTGGGGGAGGTTATAATGCCAATCTTTTCCGGGTAAGGGGGTAGCGCTTTTTTATGGATAGTCTCAAATAAACCTTCTGCTTTTAGCTTCTTTTTAAGTGCCTCTATGCGGGCTTGAATCTCGCCTTCGCCGGCGGGCATCATTGTGCTAACATTGAGGTTGTAACTTCCGCCTTTTTCAAAAAGTGTGATGCGCCCGAAGCAAATTACGCTCTGCCCATCTTGCGGAAGAAAGTCCAGTCTTTGATTTGCAT
>DUNQ01000012.1 GCA_012839325.1 Candidatus Cloacimonadota bacterium | reverse complement strand
GAAGGATTTCATCTATATGAAGGCGATATCAGGGATCACGATGCTCTGAAGCAGGTGTTTGAGGAATATAAGCCGGATATCGTGATACATCTTGCCGCCATGGCGGGAGTGCAGCCTTCGCTTTTAAATCCCGACCTTTACTACGATGTAAACACTTTGGGAACTCTGCAAGTTCTAAAATCTTGCGCAGAAAACAAGGTATCGAAGCTCATTTTTGCCTCCTCATCCTCCGTTTATGGAGATAACGAGACTCCTTTTCATGAGAGCGATTGCACTGATTATCCCATCTCGCCCTATGCTTCCTCAAAGAAAGCGGCAGAAGTTTTGTGCCATGTATATCACTCTCTTCACAATATCTCTGTGCATTGTCTGAGGTTTTTCACCGTGGTGGGTCCCAGACAGCGTCCGGATCTCGCGGTTCATAAGTTCGTGAAAGCCATCTCTTCAGATCATCCCGTGCAGCTGCGCGGAAAGCTCTCATGTTCGCGAGATTATACCTCAGTTTTCGATACCGTTCAGGGAATCATGGGCTCATTGAGGCGAATAAAAAGCCTTGCTGCACCGGAATATAAGATATATAATCTGGGGAATTCATACCCCATCCGGCTGGACGATATGCTGAATACCATTGAGGCATCTCTAAACAGGAAAGCCAAGATAGAATACGTTGAATTTATGGAAGGGGATGTGAAGAGCACTTTTGCGGATATATCCTTAGCAAAGAAGGAATTGGGCTATGATCCCCAGCGGAGTTTTAGGGATGCGGTGGATAGCTTTGTGGAGTGGTATAGTGATTTTAATAGAACACGGATTTAACGGGATTTGCGCGGGATTTTAGCTCGCTTCGCTCATGTTATTTACTTGTGCTGTGCACGGTTTTAACGGGTTCATGGGCAACAAGATGTTTCCCGCCCAAGGGATAAGGAATGCGCTCTGCGCCAGGGTTTGGGCAGGCAACATCTTGTTGCCTGAGAAAGCTTTGCTTTCTATTAATGGAGCCGACTAAAGTCAGCGGAAACAGCCGGCTAAAGCCAGCGCTACTATGGCGTTACCCGCTCAATAAGGTTGGCTGTCGCTCGTGGCAACAAGATGTTTCCACCCCGCCCGCGACAGCAGCGAAGCAATCGCTAAATCGCTAAATCGTCAAATCGTTAAATCGGCGAACGCAGTGAGCAAATCCACGCTTATTCTTGCTTTTACCAAGAACTCGCGTAAGATATACTAAAGTAGTATAATAAGAAAAAAGGAGTGCAAGATGGACGACAACAATAGCAGGATTCCAAGGACATTACCGGTCTTGCATCTAAGCCATGTGGTGATGTTTCCATATCTTCTGACGCCGCTCGTGGTCTCGGATGAGGAGTCCAAGCTGGTGATTGATCATGCATTAGCACATGATAAATTGATGGCTTTCTTCCTCGATAGAGGGGGAGAGGGCGATCCCGACCAATTGGAAAGTATCGGCACGGCGGTGACGATATTGCGCATGCTTCGCAATCAAGACGGGAGCGTTTCCCTTCTTTTGCAGGGCTCATCGCGCATTCGCATGCAGAAACCGGTTCAAAAAGAGCCCTTCCTCATGGTGGATGTGGAGGTAATCTCGGAGCCGCTCATAGACGATATGGAAGTTCAGGCAAATCGCACGATTGCGCTTGAACTCTTAGAAAAGATTTCACAGGAAAGTTCCATGCTGAATCGCGAGATGATTGCAGGACTATCGAATATAAAACAATCCGGCAGGGTGGCAGACATCATCGCCGGTAATATAGATCTTCAACTTTCAGACCGTCAGCGGATCTTGGAGCTCACGGACGTTCGTAAACGCTTTAAATATCTGAATAATTGCCTGGCGGAACTCATTCGACAGATGCGCATGGAAAATCACATCCGCAGTAATATGCAGCTGGAAATGAATGAAGACCAGCGGCGCTATTACCTGCGCGAACAGATGAGTGCAATTCAGCGCGAACTCGGCGAGACCGATGAGGTGAATAAAGAGATAGCCAAGTGGCAAACTCTGATAGAAGACAACGATCTGCCCGAAGCCGCGCGCGAAGTGGCTTATGAGGAGTTAGAGCGGCTCGCGGTGATGCAGCCCGCTTCCAGTGAATATGGCGTTATTCGCAACTATCTCGATTGGATTGTGAACCTGCCTTGGAACGTGTATAGCGAGGATAATCTTGATCTTACGCGCGTTGAAAAGATACTCACGCAGGATCATTATGGCTTGGAAAAACCCAAGGAGCGCATCCTTGAATATCTCGCGGTGAAGAAGCTGAAAGGCGAGCTCAAAGGACCCATAATGTGCTTTGTAGGCCCGCCCGGAACGGGGAAAACCTCGATAGGCAAATCCGTGGCGCGTGCCATGGGACGTAAGTTCATCCGCATGTCCTTAGGCGGAACTCATGACGAAGCCGAGATCCGCGGACACCGCCGCACATACATAGGCGCCATGCCCGGCAAGATCATTACAGAGATCAAGCGGCAAGGCACGGCAAACCCCGTTTTCATGTTAGACGAGATCGATAAACTCGGGCGCGACTTCAGGGGAGACCCCGCCTCTGCACTCTTGGAAGTGCTTGATCCCGAACAAAATAACAGCTTTATGGATAACTATATAAACGTTCCTTTCGATCTCTCGGAAGTGATGTTTATCACCACTGCAAATTCGCTGGATACCATCCCGCCGCCCCTGCGCGATAGGATGGAAATCATTGAATTTAGCAGCTATCTTGAACATGATAAGATCGCGATTGCACGCAAATATCTCATCCCCCGCGAAAGGGAAGATAACGGCCTCAAAGGCAGAAACGTGCGCATACTCAAAAGCGGAATCGAGGAGCTGATCAGGCACTACGTTCGCGAATCCGGCGTGCGTACATTGCAGAGGCGCATAGGCTCAATCTTCCGCAAGATTGCGCGTGAAGCGGCGGACGGAAAAGAAGGACCTTGGCGCATTACAAAGAAGGATATTGTAAAGTATTTAGGTCCTCGTAAGCACAATCACGAACTGGCAAATCGCAAGCCGGAGATAGGAATAGCCACAGGCTTGGCATGGACCAGTTATGGCGGCGAACTTCTCTTTTGTGAAGCAACTCGTATGCCCGGCAAGGGCAACGTTTTGCTAACGGGCTACCTCGGCGATGTGATGAAGGAAAGCGCGCGTATTGCGCTCTCATACCTGAAATCCAATCACAAAAATTACGATCTTGAGCCCAAGGAATTCAGCACAAAGGATATTCATATTCACTTCCCCGCGGGTGCGGTTCCAAAGGACGGCCCCTCGGCGGGAATTGCGCTGATCACGGCTCTGGCATCATTATTCATGCAAGCGCGTGTAAAGCATGATATCGCCATGACGGGAGAGATCACGCTGCAAGGCAAGGTTTTACCCGTGGGCGGGCTCAAAGAAAAGATGCTTGCGGCAAAGCGAGCGGGGATAAAAGAACTCATCCTACCCGAGGAAAACCGTGAAAGCATCTCGGACTTTGAAGAAGAGATACTCGCCGGTATGAACATACATTTTGTAAGTGAAATATCTGAAGTTTTAGACCTTGTAATTATGAAAACAGCCAAGAGAGCTAAGAGATAATAGCGCGTGGAAAGTGCTCCGAATATAAATATCCTGCTGCAGGTGCCGGAAAGTTATCTGCCTAAGGCGGAGTATGTATTTCGGAACTTTTGCACGATTCTGGGCTTAAATCCGGTATTTAGTTATGGCGCGCAAGGTGAGGCGGTGCATATCTATTACGGCGCCTCGCCTCGCGCTGAATATCCCGTATCCATCGCTTTCAAAGAGCGCACGGCTGCTTTTTATAAGAAGACTGAACTGTATACAGTTGATGAAGTAAACTTCCGTGAATTCCGCGGTGAGATGATCCCCTTCCTCTTTTCGCGCGGCGGCGAAGTATATGGCTTTAGCAGGCAAAATTGCATAATAAATAAGGATATCATCGCAAGCGCTTTCTACTTTCTTTCCGGCTGGCAGGAGTATGTTCAGAGCAAAGAAGAAGACTCCCAAGGTCGTGTAGATTATGCACGCAGCCTGCAACAGCACTGGAACTTTACGCAGATGCCCGTAGTGGATATCTATGCGCAGATCCTGGAGAATGCCATCAAGCGCAGCTTGCCCCAATTTGCTGGATTCAGCGTGTTCGAGAGAAAGAAGAGCTTCACGCTCGCGCTTTCTCACGATATAGATTATTGGAAGTTTTGGACTAAGAAGCACCTGCTGGATACCCTGAAATACAACCTCAAAAGCTTTAAAAAACGCCCCGCACAAGCCTTGTATAAACTAATCGGACACGCGCTGCACAAAAGCTTTTTCCACAGCCACTATCGCCTCCTAAAGAGCATGGTGAAAAAAGAAGAGGCATTAGGGGCAGAGTCCACCTGGTTTCTCATGGGCAAAGAAGACTATCCCGACGCGCGGCAGAGCTATATCAAAGAGCCCGCGGTG
>DUNQ01000145.1 GCA_012839325.1 Candidatus Cloacimonadota bacterium | reverse complement strand
ATCTCGTTGCTCCACAAGTGAAAGATCAATTACATATTAGCATCAGTCCAAATCCTGTTCGGACCTCGGATGGAGTGGCACTATTAACCGCAACGAGTAAAAAGCCTTTAGCAGTCATTGAAGGGACCTTATCCATTTTTAATATCAAAGGACAGCTTGTTTATAGGGAAAAGATCCCTGTCAATCATTCTAAAGTGGAACACAACATTAACTTACAGCAATTCGCTACCGGGATTTATCTTTGCCAAATGTCTTTAGGAGACAAGCAGGCTACAAAGAAACTAATCATAATAAAATAGGAGATGTATTATGAAAAACACGTACATTATATTAACACTGGCTTTGTTTTGTTTGGGTTGCCTTTATGCCGTTGAAGCCGATGAATACTTGATAGGAGCTTACTCTCAGTGGAGAGTTGATTATGAAAACAGTGATCCCGCCGGAGCTTTTTCGACGCTTAGAGAAAAGCTATATGAAGGTGGGTTCAATGCTGTAAATTACACAATCTTAGGAGAAGACTATTTTTCCAATGATGGGCTTGGTGCTGTTTTATCCTCTCTTCATAATGGAGGAAATGAATCCGTAAGAACAATCCTAACAGATTTTTCGTGGAAAAATGAACCCACTAATAACAAGATTGGGGCATATTCACTCTTTGGTAATTACTTGGAAATGGAAGCTGAGTATCAATTGAAGTACGAAAATGGAGTCTTTATTCCAGACGTTCTGCCAACAAACGACAATACTGAGGATGATTATTATAATACTGTGTTTAGGCACGAAACCGGTAAATTATCAATATATCATACAGGCAGATATCAAAATGGATATGCATGGATCTGTAATGAGAATGATAACCATGCGGCAGGCATGGCATTATCATACCCTCGTTTTAGGTGGAAGCCGGATAATAAAAATAATCCGCGAACAATAGGTCATGATTTGAAATTTCGCACAAGAGCTCTTGCAGAGAATAAGCTGTATATGACAATAGCACTTAAAGTTAGTGGCGACGAACCCAATATTCCAATTGCTGATATTAAGTTCAAAGTACTAAAATACGCCAGTGCGGATGCGGGGAACAGAGAATGGGGGGATTATCTGGAATCCGATTATTATGAGTTTCCCCTGATATCGACCAATCCTGCCGCATACAGCACAACTATATACAACCGTGAATATCCATTTGTTGATATAGATGGTCATGACAACTATCTTTTTGAATACTATATAGATTTACCTCCGTATAGCACTGAACCCAACTCATTGTATGAGCAGTTGATGGGGGGATATGAGTTTTTTTTTCACTTGAACCCTCAAGTATATTGGCGTGGTAATGGTTGCTTAGAAATAGATTACTTGGTTTTACAAGATGAATTTCAACGAACTATTGATGCCACAAGAGCTACAAATGTTTATTGGGGTAGACTCCAATCCCGACTAAATCAAATCGATGCTTTGGATACCAACAGCAACATTCTCTACCATTACCTTATGGATGAGCCATTTCAGGGTCAGTTCAGAATGTATGATAATATACAAAATTATATGGCAGGTCAAGGCAAAGATGTAATGACTGCAACTCATTTAGAGAACCCATGGCTGAAAAAGCCCAATGGTTACGATAATTACAAGCATTACAAGCTTTTTCTGAAAGAAGCGAATCCAAAGATCATTGCTCTTGATTCATATCCATTACAGGAAACTGGATCCGCAGATAGTGATTTAATTAAATGGAACCATGAAGTGAATGATCCGAGATTTGTACAGACAAGAATTCAGGAAATCACGATCGACCATTATCATGAGTTAACTAAAAGCATTAATGATGACAACTCCCCTTTTAGTGAAACAAAATTGATATATATTCCCCAAATTTTTGGCGAAAGAATGGGAACCACCAGTGTGACAAGACGTTGGAAGTATTTTATGCCCCCATTATCAATGATTAAGTGCTTACAGATGTTGCCCCTATGTTACGCTGCTGATGGTATTCTCAGTTTTACTATTGCATCGAACCCAAATTCTTTACATCCTACTGGTCGTTATTACAGGGTGGCTCCATTACAACACTCGTCCCAAGGTCTATCTACTCTAACAATTGATCCTCAGAGTAGTGCGTTTGCTTACCTCACGGATGCAAACAGAAAGATCGCAAAATATGGACCAATAATCAGAAAGCTTTTATGGCGTTCAGCTGATTCTATAATGAATGAAGGCATACACCAAAGCACAATTCTATCTGAATATAAATTGAATGATTTATCTGTTGTTCAAAGTGATATTGGTCATTATGAAGGATATGTTCAATGTGGCTTTTACTTAGATAATTATAGTTTGCCTACCTTCATGCTTGTGAACAGACGATCAGTATTCAGAACTACTTCATCAAATGAGGTTGTTCAGATGCCGGTTGATGACGATTTTGTAAATGCGCCTCCACAAACAGTATGTTTTGAACCAGATGATCCAAGCCATGGGATTTTCGGCACTCATATTGCGCTCTATGATCCATACGATGATAAAATCTATAAATCAACATCTGGCGTAATTGACGTTAAAATCGATCCGGGAGATGGCAAGCTGTTACAAATGTGCTCCAGTTTACCGCAAGTTGTCACCAATGATGCAGACCTTAAGGAGATTGCATATTTAGCCGGGTCTATCACCATTGACCAAGGAGCAGAGGTTACTATCCACCCGGGAACTACCACTAATATCTTTGCTGATTCCACCATTTTAGTGAAAGATGGTTCCACTCTGAATATCAGCGGTACTGTAAGTATAGCAAATAACGTATCTATCATCGTTGAAAATGGCAGCAATATCATATTCGACAATGCTATATGCAATTGGGGCATCAACTCCATCTTGAAAGTAGAGAATTCTGGGATCACTGCCAACAATACTATACTTCAAAGCGCAAACGCCGGGGAAACATGGCAGGGTTTACGAATTAACAATGCCGGTACTATCGGTATGGTAGGCACTACGATAACCGGAGCTAAAAGCAATGAAGTGACAAATTCTCAAGTGCTGCTCACTAATTGCAAGTTCAATATCCCCACAGCCGGTACTGGATTATTAATTATAAATTCTCTTCCAAATCAAAATGTTAGGATTACTTCAACCACTGACAGCATGGGTTTTTATTCTATAGGCTCAAAGGGTATTGGTCTGTTTCTTGAAAATCCTAATGCTAACTTGTTTTTAAATAATACTGTTTTTGATGGACTCTCATTCGGATTCGTAAGCTATCTGTCATCTGATGTAGAAGACACCATTCAAAATTGCTATTTTTCAAACAATGGTACCGGTTTAATTCTTCAAGATCTGCAAAACTCACCTTTAATCAGTAATTGCACATTTTATCAAAATGCCATAGGTGCGCATTTTTATGCTGCTTCACCCAAGGTTACTGAATGTGAATTCACGGGTTGTGATGTGGGTATTCGCACGGAATTAGCCACAGTCACAACCGGAGGTATTTATGATTCTATATTCAGTCAGGGAGAAACAGCAATAGTAAGCAGGGGATCAAATCAACGTGTTTCAAAAAATACATTCT
>DUNQ01000088.1 GCA_012839325.1 Candidatus Cloacimonadota bacterium | reverse complement strand
GCTATCGCATGTATTATGAAAAGACGGGGCTTTTGCGCTTCGTTTCGCACCTGGATTGGATGCGCATGCTCTTCCGCAGGGTCTCCGTGCTGGACTTGCAAACCGTCTTCACGCGTGGCTTCTCGCCTCATCCAAAGATCGGCCTTTCACCGCCCCTACCTGTCGGAGTGGAAAGCGTTTGCGAATACTTTGACATCTCATTTTATCGCTCTTATGATTTAAAAGAATTGGAGCAGGCGATGACTAAGGCACAGATTCCCGGTTTCAAAGTGTTTGCAATCGAAGCACTGAGCCGAAAACCGGGGCAGGCAAGAGAGGAAAGCCTGATTGCCACGATGGATGAAGTGCCTGCCCCGGTTTTCGGCTCAGTGCTTCGATTGCAAACACCTTGAAACCGAGAATCTGTGCCTTAGTCATCGCTTGCTCCAATTCTTTTAAATCATAAGAGCGATAAAAGGAGATGTCAAAGTATTCGCATACGCTTTCCACTCCGACAGGTAGGGGCGGCGAAAGACCGATCTTCGGATGAGGCGAAAAGCCGCGCGTGAAGACGGTTTGCAAGTCCAGCACGGAGACCCTGCGGAAGAGCATGCGCATCCAATCCAGGTGCGAAACGAAGCGCAAAAGCCCCGTCTTTTCATAATACATGCGATAGCGGAACTGATTCTGCAGATCACGTTTAAAGTCTTCTCCTGTCTCGCTCGGCAGTTCATCGGCAAGCATCTCTTTTGCGTTTTGAGTGACCACCTCTCCCTCACAGGCTCCGCAAAGCCCGCATAGCTCGCGACAGTCCTCTGTGAGCTCTTCCTTCAGCGATTTCTCATATTCTTTTATAAGGTATTCTTTATCTACGCCTATATCCACAAAGTCCCATGGCAGAGGCGCTTGCGGATCGCGTTCATCACAAATATCTTCTATTTTAAGCCCCACAAAGTCGAAGGCTTCTTGCCAGATAGTCCAATCCCAATGCTCTCTCCAACCGTCGTAGATCGCTCCCTTTTCCCAGGCACGATGCAGCACTTTTGCCATGCTGATATCTCCGCGAGCCAGACAGGCATCCAAAACCGAGTTTTCAATCACATGATATTTTATACGTATATTACGGTATTTTATGAGTTTATGCTTCACGCTCAAAGCACGATCAAGCAGCATCTCTCCATCCACCATCTTTGACCATTGGAATGGCGTGAAAGGCTTTGGCGTAAAAGGAGATAGCGACACATTTATGCTCATGCGCTTGCCTGCCATTGTGTTGATCTTTTCTACCAACGCGACGATTTCATCGATATCTTCCTCTGTTTCCATGGGCAAACCTATCATGAAATAGAGCTTAATCTTTTGCCAACCAAGCTTTTGAGCTATCGCCACTCCTTCCAAGATCTCTTCTTCGCTGAGGTTTTTATTGATAACATCTCTCAGCCGCTGACTTCCCGCTTCGGGAGCGATAGTAAGCCCTTCACGGCCAAGGCTTTGCATGAGGCTCACCAAGCGATCATCCAAGGAATCTACTCGCAAGGAGGGCAAGGAAATGTGCGTGCGCTTAGTATCCACTCTCTGTAAGAGTGCTAAAAGCAGTTCGCGAATGCAGGTGTAATCGCTGCTGGAAAGGGAGACCAAGCCCGCTTCATCCCAGCCGGAGCTTTCCACTTCACGCAAGAGATCGTCTAAAATCTGATTTGGATTGCGCTCGCGCACGGGTCTATAGAAATAGCCGGCATGACAAAAGCGGCAACCCCTTGAACAGCCGCGCATTATCTCTGCAACATAGCGATTGTGAGTAGCCAATTGCCAGCTCAATAGCTGCGGTTCATGTTTGATATCTCCTTCATGGAAGTTTGCGAATTTGCGGCTCTTGATAGGTCTATCCGGGATTGTGATATCCCAAGGACCGTCGCCAAAATATTCAGGGACCCAGACACCCTCTACCTGCTTCAAAGCTTCCAGGCGCTGCGCTCTATCTTTATGCGTTTTAAGCACTTCAGCGATCTCTACTATTCCCTCTTCCGCTTCTCCCAAAAAGAAAGCATCGATAAAAGGCGCCAAAGGCAGAGGATTACTGATGCAGGGACCACCTGCTAAGACTATCGGATCAATATCCTTACGCTCTCTTGAGAAGACCGAAATACCACTGCTGTGGATCAATTCCAAGGCGCTGCTATAGGTGAGCTCGCTCTGAAAGGTAATTCCGAGAACATCGAAGTCTGATGCCGCACGGCGACTTTCCACGCCATAAAGAGGGAGGTTTTCACCCTTCAGCGCATCAATAAAGTCTTGCGCAGGCAGATAAACGCGGTCTGCCATGGCATAAGGCAGTGAATTTATGACAGAATAGAGAATCTTCAGCCCCAAATGCGAGACACCGAGCTCATAGATATCGGGAAATCCAAAGAGCATACGCACTTCCGCCGCCTCAAAATCCTTGTGGCAAGCGTTGATTTCATTGTCGATATAGCGCGATGGTTTTTGCACCAAAGGCAAAAGATGTTCAAATTCTGTCATTATTATACACCCGTTTTACTTAGTTCTTGCATTAAAATACGGAAGCGGGGATTTGGTCAAGTAAAAGCTTTTTGATGAATGTAAATACGTGTATCACAAAGAGATTGTGAAAGTGAATGTGCTATAGGAGTAAAGTTCTTGATAATCGGCAATTACGGCTTTATTTGCGTTCTACGGGAATGCGGGACTTTCCTGTCTTTTAACCACCTTTTCCTCATCCTTTATCATCGCTTTCTGCTACTTGTTGATATTTGGTAGCTTACCATTGCTTCCCTATGGGTCTCATCTATAAGAAAGAAGCGGGAGCAACATTATATATTGCAAACATTTAACTTGACAAATTACCACAAAGAAGTTTAATAACAATCATAAAACTTAAGGAGAGAGACAATGCAAAACTTTATGTCAGTCGAAGAATTCTTATCCTTGCCGGAGGACAGGCAAATTATGCCAAAAACGCTCAATCAGCTGAGTTTTGATAACCTTGTAGACATATTAAACAATGACAGTCTTTCAGAAAAAGTAAGAGGAGTGTTAGAAGGCGAGCTGAACTTCAGAAGTGTCCCTTCAAAACCTATTTTAGAGAAAGAAGTTATGTCACAGAAAAATGAATTGCCCAGCTATCCCGCCTTGAAGGCCATATCTGCGATCTTAAAATTCATAGGCTGGATATTATTAGTAATAGGAATAATATATTTTGTTTATATTATAGTTCAGATCTCTGAAGCGAGCTTTTACGAAAAAGGGGCTTTATTGGCGCAACTCCCACTCGCTCTTGGTCTAGGAATTGCTGGAGTCCTTAATATAGCTGGAGCTGAAATCATCAAGCTGTTCACAGATATATCTCGCAATACAGCCGCAATATTAAAACGATTGGATGGGAAGTAATAGCTTTACAGATACTAATCATAAACTAATTAACTTTCAAACCCCACCGTGTCGCCAGCAATGTCGGCACGGTTTTTCTCTGCTACGTTTTTGATTAGCGTACAATTAAAACAAAGACAGACGCCACCGCCGCACCGATCAGATTTGCAAATAGATCCAGCGGATTAAATGTGCGCCAAGGAACTAAGAGCTGCAATGGCTCGAGCATCAGCGCAAATAGGAAGATAAAAAGGATCAGTTTCAGCTTTTCTTTTGTGCTAAATATATGCGCCCCAAGGCACTTAGCAAGCAGATAAACCCAGGCAAAACCAAGCATTATCACCGCGTGCACGAGATAATCAAGCCGTAAGAAAGATACTTTATTGCTGCTGAGGCTGGAATCTGCCTTGCCCAAGGGAATAACATTCATCCCCACAAGAAAGAGCGCAAAAGCCCAATACAAAGCCTTCACAAAGCCCTGATGCTTCACGCCCGCGCACCTTTTCTCTTGATTCATAGCCTTTTTATCAGGATCAACCCCTCAGTTCCAATGATACTCTATTCTCTTCTGCCCAGATATGTAAGTCTTGATATTTCCCACTCTTGTGCCAATCCTGCACTCCGAATTCTACAGGCTCAAGACCGTCCAAAGTGGTGGAATAAGAGCAAGGTTGGAGGTAATATTTGTCCCCCGCCTTAAGCAGACTGCGTATCTCTTCAAGAGAGTTTGAACTAAGTATTTCCGGCATCACCGTGGTGCGGAATTCATATTCTACGCCAGAGAGGCGAATCAGTTCCATACTGCGCAGGATATCGCTTGGGTTCAACTCTGCATTACACATTGCCGGATAGTTATTTAAGGGCGCTTTAAGGTCCATGGCAAAATAGTCTATCAGCCTGGCTTGAATCAGCTTTGCCAAGACCTCCGGGCGAGACCCATTCGTATCCAGCTTGATCTTGAAACCAAGCTCTTTTACTTTTCTCAGGAAGTCACAGAGTCCCTCTTGCAATGTAGGTTCGCCGCCCGTAATTACCACTGCGCTCAGCTTTCCAATACGGCTTTTTAGGAATCTAAGAACCTCTTCTTCCGGGATGGGTTCACGATATTGCGAGGGCAACACCAGCTCCGGATTATGACAATATGGACAGCGGAAATTGCAGCCTTGAGTGAAGACAATCGCACTCATCTCCTTGGGATAATCCAAAAGAGAGAAACGCTGCAACCCACCAACTATCATGAGATTAGCTCTTCTTCGACCTTGAGAAGAGAGGGCTCTTCGGTGACGAAGGTTTTGCGCAGATCAAATTCTGCCTTCTTGCCTTCGTTCCATTGCGAAACCGGGCGCAGATAGCCTACGATGCGCGAAAAGATCTCGGTGATCTTACCGCAACTGGGGCAGCTGGCCTGCTCTCCATCGAGATAGCCGTGTTCCGGGCAGATGCTGAATGTAGGCGAAAAAGTGAAATAAGGCAGACGGTAGTTATCGCAAACCGTCTTGACCAGCTTTTTCACGCTCTCGCCGTGTTCAAGACGCTCTCCGCCAAAGATGTGAAGCACCGTCCCGCCGGTATATTTGCTCTGCAGATCGTCCTGTTTATCCAAAACATCAAAGACGTCATCGCTATAATTCACAGGCAATTGCGTGCTATTTGTGTAGAAGGGAGTTTCCTCATCCGGATTGGCGCTGATGATATCGGGATATTCTTGTTTATCAAGAACGGCAAGGCGATAGCTCGTCCCTTCCGCCGGGGTGGCTTCCAGGTTGTAATTATTCGAGGTAAGTTCTTGAAATTCAATGAGTCTATCGCGCAAATAGTCCATGATCTTGGCGGCAAAAGCTTGACCTTCTTCACTGCCTACATCTTTACCAAAGAAATTGATGCAAGCCTCGTTCATGCCGATGATTCCGATGGTGGAAAAGTGGTTTTTCCAATACTGGTCAAAGCGCTCTTTGATGCTCTTCAGATAGAAACGCGTGTAAGGATAAAGTCCGCTATCGGTATAGTTTTCCAATATCTTACGCTTGATCTCAAGTGAAGACATAGCGAGATTTAGAACCTTAAGCAGCCTATCGAAAAAGTCCGCTTCATCGCGTGCAAGATAACCAATTCTGGGCAGATTGAGCGTGACCACGCCTACCGAGCCTGTAAGCGGGTTTGCACCGAAGAGTCCGCCTCCGCGCGCTGCGAGTTTCCGCGTATCCAAACGCAGGCGACAGCACATGCTGCGAGCGTCATTGGGATCCATATCGCTATTCACAAAGTTAGAGAAATAAGGAATGCCATACTTAGCCGTGGCTTCCCAAAGGTGTTCAATTGTAGGGTTCTCCCAGTCAAAATCTTTGGTGATATTATAGGTCGGGATGGGGAATGTGAACACTCTTCCCTTGGCATCGCCTTGAATCATCACCTCCAAAAATGCCTTGTTCAGCATATCCATTTCTTCCTGGTAATCACCATAGGTAAGCTCCTGCGGCTCGCCACCGATGATAACGGGCTGATCTTTATACATATCAGGCGGATAGAGATCTAAAGTGATGTTTGTAAAAGGGGTCTGAAATCCCACGCGCGTGGGTACATTTACGTTGAATACAAACTCTTGCAGAGCTTGTTTGACTTCCGTGTAACTCAGGTTATCGTGGCGAATAAATGGAGCAAGAAGTGTGTCGAAACTGGAAAAAGCCTGAGCTCCCGCCGCCTCGCCCTGCAGGGTGTAAAAGAAGTTCACGATCTGTCCGAGAGCACTGCGGAAATGCCGCGCAGGTGAGCTTTCCACCTTGCCTTCAGCGCCCTTAAAGCCCGTCTGCAAGAGGTCCATGAGATCCCAGCCGACGCAATATACGGAAAGCTGTCCCAAGTCATGAATATGCATGGCGCCGCTTTGATGAGCTTCACGAATCTCCGGCGGGTAAACTTTATTCAGCCAATAGGTTTTGCTCACTTCGGATGCAATATAATTATTCAAACCCTGTAGCGAATACGCCATGTTTGAATTTTCATTCACCTGCCAATCCAGTCTATCGAGATATTGATCGATAAGCTGAACCCCGGCTGCAGACACCATCTCGCGAATCTGAGCATGTTGCTCGCGATAAATTACATAGGCCTTTGCGGTCTTTTTGTATGGAGAGGCGAGCAGCACTTCCTCCACAATGTCTTGAATTTCCTCAACATGCGGAATCGTGGAAACAATCGCTGCCTGCATGAGGCTCAACACTCTTAAAGTCAATTTCTGGGCGATATCTTGCCCAAATTCTCCTGTAGCCTCGCCGGCACGAGTAATGGCTCGGCTAATTTTGCTTTGATCAAAATCAGTAATTTGTCCGTTTCTCTTGCGGATCATCGTGAACATAATAGCTCCAAATTTATATCTTTAATAACTTTATATTTTGTAATGAGTTAGAGCCTTAAGGCGCTGGATTGTAAAACAACCTCGGCTCATCGAAATACACTTATATAATGAGTTAGCAATCTGTCAAGAAAGTATTGTTTATCTTTTTCGGAGCAATCCTGCAAAGACTGAGCTCTTTATAGACAGCAAGGGAGTTTGAGCCAATGTTGAGTGATATCAACATCATGAAAATATTTTCCCTTGGCAAATAAAAAATATGCCCAGAACTATGGAATATATCACCTTAGAGCTTCGTCTTGATATCTTGGTGAAATCACATTAAATCACTCAGTGCATATTCTGTAGTTTTGTGGGTCAAAAAAGCAAAATAATTCACAAATATCTCTGTTTTGTATTGAATTTCTTGACAAAATAGAGCTACTGCCGGAGACTGGTTCCACCATACAAATGAGAGGACCCCAAATGCAAAACGAAGTGGTCAGTTATTTCTTGGAACTGGTTGCAATCGATAGCGAATCCCTGAATGAACGCGGCATGATCGACAGACTCAAGATCGATCTTGAAGAGCTCGGTGCCGAAACATTTGAGGACGAATGCCATCTTCAGACCGGTGGAAACGCCGGAAATCTTTATGGATATCTGCCCGGAAACATTGATAAAACCCCGATATTACTTTGCGCTCATGTGGATACGGTGAAACCCGGTAACGGAATCAAGCCTGTAATCCGCGGCGGCACGATCTATAGCGACGGCACGACTGTGCTCGGCGGGGACGACAAATCAGGTGTGGCAGAAATCATCGTCGGGCTCAGACGCCTCAAAGCTACTGGCGAGGATCATGCCCCCATTGAAATTCTTTTCACCGTCAGCGAAGAGATCGGCCTTTTGGGTGCACGAGGCTTCGATATCTCGCGCCTCAAATCGTCTTTCGGCTATGCCTTTGACACTCACCGCGTAGGCGAGCTCATCATCGGCGCACCTTCTCAAAGATCCTTCAATATCACCATTCATGGCAAAGAATCCCACGCCGGTGTGGAGCCTGAAAAAGGGCTGAACGCCATACGCGTCGCCTCCGAAGCCATTGCCCGGATGCCCATGGGACGCATAGATTTTGAAACCACCTGCAATATCGGCATCATCAAAGGCGGAGCGGCTACTAATATCGTTCCAAACGCTGTTCACATCAAGGGTGAAGCGCGTAGCCACAATCCCGATAAACTGCAAAAACTCTGTGTCGAGATTCGCGGAGCTTTCGACGATATTATTGAAAAACATTCCGAAAAAGGCGCCAGCATGGATTTCTTATGTAAAGAGGAATATCACAACTTTGCGCTGGAAGAAAATTCCGAAGCAGTTCAGCTGGCAATCAAGGCTCTTAGAGACTTGGACATCGCTTACACCACCGGCAGGACGGGCGGCGGAAGTGATGCCAATATCTTCAACGCAGCCGGCTTTCCCATGATCATCTGTGGAACTGGCATGGATAAAGTTCACACCGTGGACGAAAGGATAGAAATCGACGAGCTCATCCGCGGAGCAGATTTCGTATTACAGCTTTTAAGGCACCATAGCGAGGTATAACTCATGCTAAAGCTTGCTCTTATCGGCTATGGAAAGATGGGCAAGATGGTGGAAAAGCTTGCGCTTGAGAAAGGCTTTGAGATTGTCAGCATCATCGATCCGAATGTATCCGGCGCACAGTCGCAGATCACGAAAGAAGCATTGAAAGGCGCCGATATAGCGATTGATTTCAGCCACCCGAGCGCCATCTTGGCAAATCTTGAAAAGCTGATAGAGCTAAAACAAAGAGCTGTGATTGGTACAACCGGCTGGCATGATAGCCTGGACGATATCATAGCGCGCGCCGAATCAGCCGGAATGGGCTTGGTCTATGGTTCAAACTTCTCGCTGGGCATGAATCTCTTTCTTAAGATCGCTGAAGAGGCAACCCTAATCTTCGATAATTTCGAGGAATACGACCTTTTAGCTTGGGAGTTTCATCACAATCAAAAGGCGGATAGCCCCTCCGGCTCGGCGATTGAGCTGGCAAATAGAATACTTAAGAAAAGCAGCCGCAAACAGAAAGTAGTGTGGGACAAACTTGATAGACGTCCCGAAAAGGATGAGCTGCATTTTGCCAGCATTCGCGGCGGAAAGATCCCCGGAACTCACGCCTTGAGCTTTGATAGCGAAGAAGATAGCATCACCATTACTCACGATGTTCGCTCTCGCGCAACCTTTGCTCGTGGCGCACTGATGGCAGCCGAATTTATCCACCAAAAGGCCGGCGTATTCAGCTTTTCAGAGATAATCGGAGAGCTGCTTTGCTAATTGATTTCTTCAAGATGCAGGCTCAGGGGAACGACTTTGTCTTCCTTCAGTCCATCCCGGATATCGAGCCTGAAATCTTGGCTAAGAATATATGTGACAGACATTTCGGCATAGGTGCAGACGGTCTTGTTTACCTGATTGATTCCGAGATTGCCGACAGCAAAATGATCATCTACAATTCGGATGGAACGCGCGCCATGATGTGTGGAAGCGCTCTACGCTGTGCCGCCGCGCATCTCTTTGATAAAACTGCCACCACCGATTTGCAGATCGAAACTGATTCCGGCCTCAAATCTGCGAGACTGGAAAATGACGAGATACACGTAAATATGGGCACGCCCCGCCTCATCCAAAGCGGGCTCAAGCTAATGGATTTCACAGGTGAGCTCGTAGATATAGGCAATTTACACTACATCATCTTTGAAGATAAGCCACTGATAGACCCGCACTTAGAGTATGGACATCAGCTTTCCACGAGCAAGCTTTTGCCCAATGAAGCAAACGTGCACTTCGTAAGCATTCAAGACAAGCAAACCATTTCGATGAAGATCTGGGAAAGAGGCGCGGGAGCCACTCTCGCCTGTGGAACGGGAGCCGCTTCAACCGTGTTTGCTGGCATCAAGCTGGGCAAATTAGACAACGAAGTGAAGGTCTTCATCCCCGGCGGCGAGCTCAAAATCGCCCTCAATAAAGATGGCAGCCTCGATCTCATCGGCACGGTCTCAAAGGTCTTTGAAGGAAGCTATATATGGAAAGCTTAGGGAAATACCTCAAAGAACTGCGCGAAGAAAAAGGCCTCAGCCACCATGATGTCTTTGTTGATATCAGAATCCGCGAAGACATACTGGAAAAGCTAGAACAAAACAAGCTTTCGGCGATAGGCAACTATGGTTTCGTGAAAGCTGTGGTCTATAACTACGCTCGTTTTCTGGATGCTGATCTCGACGCAGTAATGGCAGAATTCAATCTGATGATGCCGCCGTCAATCAAGAAGGAATTCGTTCCGCGCAAGATCATAAAGCCTGATAAAATCATGCTTTCCACAAACTTCTTCTGGAGTTTGGCTATCATTATTATCGTGATAATATTAGGCTCGTTTCTGCTGAATGCCTATCTCAAAGGATGGCTAAAATCTCCTGAATTTTTTAGCCGAGATAGACCCGCCAAAGAAAAGGTGGTTCAAGAAGAGCCGGAAAAAGAGCCCGAAGAGATAAGACAAAGAATGTTGGAACTCAACGAGATAAAAGCCGCAGCCGAGACCAATATTGAGACCAATAATAAACGAGCTGCGGACTCTGATAATGCCGATTATTTAGGCAATATCTTGGGTGATAGCCCAATCAATATTTCTATCGATTAGTCATATAATGTAAGAACTTAGCCCTGTTTTCTGAATTATTAGTCAATTTTTATCCGTAAACTTTCTATCCCAAACCTCAAACGCTCTCATAACTTCTTATAATACCGTCTCTTACCTATTGGATTCAGACTATGATACGGTGGAGATATGCTCATGACTATGACCACATCATGACCACATCATCACCTGAACCCCATAAGGAATGCATGGGGATCACATAAAAAAAGCGGCAAAAAACAATCTGCCGCCTGGATACATTTTCTAAAGATCGCTCTTGGACTCAAGAGCAATCTAACTATTGCTACTTCTCTTCTTTTAAAGTATTAGCCGCCACCATCTTAGGATAGACAAAGCGATGGCTTCCTGCCTTGACGAGGTTTTTCATCTTATCTGCAATGAGCTGCACCTGATCGAGATAGTCGATTGTATTTAGCCCGCTTGCAGGATCTAATTCTCCGTTCTGTATCTCGGTAAGTATTCGGTTTCTAAGATACTTATATTGCTCATTGATGCGCCCTTCCATCTCCACTATCTTATAGCTATAATCCTCATTAAACTCCTGCAAATAGTCTATTCCCAAGTCCATCATAAAGGAGATTTTATTGTGCAAATCGCTGATCATTTCACAGAGCTCATCCGTGAGGGGAGTCTTTTGCATGGATATTTGATAGTTCAGGATGCG
>DUNQ01000087.1 GCA_012839325.1 Candidatus Cloacimonadota bacterium | reverse complement strand
GCCGAGGCGAAAAGAATGCCCGGCAAGAGGATAAGCATGATTGCCGTGCCGCCTTGATATGCCTTGCCATAGACGAAGGGGATGAGAAAACTTCCCGCCGCACCCACGAAACAAAGCAGGAAACAGATCAGCATACTGAGCCGAAAAGTCTTCGCCACCACATGCCTGCCTTGCACCTCGTCATCCGCATTGTATAGCCTGCCGCTCAGCGCCGAATGTATAGCCATGGGAAGCAGGAAAAGCAGCTCCGCGATGGTGACCGCAATTGTATATACTCCAAGCTCTTCGTTCCCCAAAAATCCCTTGATCATGAACTGATCCAGCCGGTAATGCAGGAAGGCAAAAAGCGATGCAGTCCACGCCACCGAGCCATAGAGATATTCCGCTTTCAGGATGGCACCCGTGATCTTAAATGAAAAGCCCTCATGCACCTTAAAGAGCAGCTGTATCAACCAGATAGACAAGGAGATAGCATTCACCAATACGAAGGTGAGCGGCGTGAGCAACCCCGAAACCCAAAGCAGGAGAATCGCCCCGCTTTTGATGAAGAAGGAGACCAGCCCCGCGCGGTTGTTTTCAATGATTCTTTCATCTGCGACCAGCCAATTTTGAAAGAGCTCCACAAAGAGCGTAAGCCCCATCAGAATAATGCCTAAGACAACATAGAAAGAGCTATAATCCGACAATACGCCAAAGAAAAGATAAGCCAGCACCACGCCGATGGACAGCCCCAAAGTAATCAGCGCGATGGTATTCAGATTTGTAGAAAAAACGTCCCGTCGCGCGAAAGCACTTTTCTTTTGAAAGTATGGCGCCGCGGAGACAATTCCCAGATGCCCAAAGGTTCCCAAGAGATTGAACACCAAGAGTATATAGGCGGCATATCCCTGCCCCGCAGGACCCAAGGCACGCGCCACGATGATGCCCGTGAGCATGCCAAAGATGATCTTAAGTATCTGCGTGAGTAGGTTGTGCCCTATATTTTTGGCATAGCCCATAGGCGCCCTTCCGCTCTAAAATATCTCGCTTTGTTCGTCGAGAGGAGTAATGCCTAAATGCTTATATGCCTTGAAAGTAACCTTCCTACCCTGCGTGCTTCGCTCCAAAAAGCCCTGCTGAACCAGATAGGGCTCAAAGATCTCCTCAATAGTGCCGGCATCTTCGCCGATCGCCGTGGCAATGGTCTTGATTCCCACCGGCCCGCCGCGATAGTTCTCTATGATCGTGGAAAGTATGCGTTTATCCATCTCATCGAGGCCGGCGTGATCCACCTGCAACATGCTCAGCGCCGCATTTGCAATCTCCAGCGTGATGATGCCATCGCCTCTGATCTGAGCATAATCGCGCACCCTTCGCAGGAGTCGATTTGCTATCCTCGGCGTGCCTCTGCTGCGTCGCGCAAGTTCTTTGATGCCTTCATCTTCCGCCTCCACTTCCATGAGTCTCGCCGAGCGTTTGAGGATCTTTTCTATGGACTCCTGATCGTAATAATCCAGCCTGAGAATGATGCCGAACCTGTCCCGCAGCGGCGGCGTGAGCAATCCCGCGCGAGTGGTGGCGCCTATCAAAGTGAAAGGCTCGATCGGTATCTTGAGCGTTCGCGAGGACGGCCCGCTATCCAGGATGATCTCCATCTCAAAGTCCTCAATTGCCGGATAGATATACTCTTCGATCACGTGTGAGAGGCGGTGGATTTCGTCTATGAAGAGCGCTTCATGCCTGCCGAGATT
>DUNQ01000086.1 GCA_012839325.1 Candidatus Cloacimonadota bacterium | reverse complement strand
CGTATTCACTGCAACGAGTGCTACTTGTGTGACAGGGCTCAGTGTATTCGACATTGGTAGCCAGTTCACCTTGTTCGGGCAGACCGTGATCTTGATCCTGATCCAAATCGGTGCATTGGGGATAATGACGATATCCACAGCTTTTGCATTGATTTTAGGACGCAGGCTCAATCTCAGGCTTGAGAATGTAATGCACAGCGTAATAGGCGGCACCTACAAGATCGATATGTTTCGCTTGCTCAAAAGTATCGTTTTAGTAACAATTATCATTGAGATTTTGGGCGCTATTTGTTTATATATGGTATTTTCTCGCGATATGTCGCCATCATCTGCGATGTATAACAGCTTATTTCACTCTATATCAGCTTTTAGCAATGCCGGGATATCACTATTCAAAGATAGCTTTGCAGGGTATGTAAGCAATCCTCTTATAAATATAACTATCATGACATTAATAGTATTAGGCGGCATAGGCTTTGCTGTATTGATGGATTTGTTTCACTATTTTACCAACCCTAATAAAGTGCGCAAACTCAGCCTTCACAGCAAGATAGTGCTCATCATGACAGTTTCAGTTATAGTTATTGGCTTTTTGGGGATATTTATTGCAGAACATGATAAAAGTCTGACTACTTATCCACTTAAAACCAAGATATCAGCGGCGCTATTTCATTCTATATCTTCACGTACAGCGGGATTTAATACGATAGATACCACGCAACTCAGCCCGGCATCTACCTTTGTGACCAATCTTTTGATGTTCATAGGAGCATCACCGGGATCAACCGGCGGGGGCGTGAAGACCACCACTGTGGCGCTACTCATACTTTGGGTTGTAGCTATGTTTCGCGGCAAAAAAGAGGTCTGCCTATTCAACCGCAGAATCCCTTTTTCAAATATCAGAGAAGCAACAATCTTGGTGACCATTGCCGGCGCATTGATCTTCATTTTTGGATATTTACTGATGCTTACACAAGGCTTTAGCTCGGAAGACATCTTTTTTGAGACTGTATCAGCTTTTGGAACGGTTGGACTTTCCCGAGGGATTACCCCTCATTTAAACAAGATCGGCAAGCTGCTTATCACATTGCTGATGTATCTCGGACGCATAGGCCCTCTTACATTGATCTATGCATTAAGCACCAGAAAACACCAGGCACATATTGATTATGCCGAAGAAAAGATAGCAATAGGCTAAAGGAGGAATAATGGCAAGACATGCGGTTATTGGATTGGGAAAATTTGGCACAACGGTTGCCAAGATACTTGCCGAGAGCGGAATGGACGTGATCGCCATAGATAAGAATCAAGATTTGATAGACGAGATTGCACCTTATGTTACCAGCGCGATTTGCATGGACGCAACCAATGAGAGCGCACTTAGAACCCAAAGCTTAGCTGAGGCAGACGCCGTGATCTTGGGCATAGGAAGCAGCATCCAAGAGAGCATCCTATGCGCTGCAATCCTCAAGAAGATCGGAGTAGGAATAGTTTATGCCAAAGTGGATAACCATCTACACGGCAGGATAATGGAGCTGATAGGCGTGCAACACATACTTTTACCCGAAGAGATAGTAGGAACGCAGCTTGCAAAGACTTTGACCTCCAAAAATGTCTTGGAGTATGTGAGCCTTTCCAGCGGCCATGTAATGATGGAGATGATAGCGCCCAAAGAGTTCGTGGGTAAAACCCTCTTAGAACTCGCCTTGCCTGCAAAATCTAAAGTGAATATAGTAGCCATAAAGTATGATAGTTTTAGCGTTTCAGAAGAAGGGAAGAACATTGTAGAAAAGAAATTTAACGATATGCCCGGAGCCAATGACATTATAAAGGAAGGAGACATTCTCACGCTGATGGGAAGCAAAGGAAATATCGACAAACTGATCTATAAAACCGGTAAAAGGAGGGAAAAATGAAACCTTCTTTCACAACTCGCATACGCCTTCTTTTAGGCCTTCTTTTCATGCTAATAGTCATCCAGTTTATTGCCATCTTAGCCAGCATCAATGTTGCTGAAGACATCTATGTTTTAGCAAAAGACATACAGAGCATCATGCTCGCTTTCAGCTTCCTGATTTTCTTGTATATAGCGTTTCTCGTCAATTACTTACCTTATAAGCTGAAGCAATCGGAAAAGAGACTGGAAGCATTGATAAGCGAAATCTCAAAAGGGAATTATGAGATAGATATAGACAGTTATATGGCAGAAGAAGATACAAACTTTCATACCTTGCTTTCTGCAATATCTGAGATGCTTAAAGGCATTTATAGATTTGATGATGCAAAGACGGCAAAGATATATGAGCATCATCAACGCATCTTACTCTTGATCAATCTGTTGAATCAAGAATGCCTGATTTTAAACATCGAAGGCGAAATCATCTATATGAATGACTCTTTTCGAAGGCAGCACCCCGAAATATCTGATGATGTAGTAATAGGCGAGAGAATCATCCGAGATAAAGGCGAAGCAGCCGTATTTGATACAATCTCCGAAGCTCTGCGTGACGGCAATAATATCTACGATTTTAAAGCTAACAAGAATAAT
>DUNQ01000085.1 GCA_012839325.1 Candidatus Cloacimonadota bacterium | reverse complement strand
TTATTAGTCCTCTTAACCTAAGAGTTAGGAGGAACCATGAAAGGAGTCCCAGTGTACCAGCAGGTTCAAGCATTTTTAGCGAAAGGTTTCAGTTACCGGCAGATTGCCAGAGAGCTGGAGATCGATCGGCGAACAGTGAAGAAGTATGCAAACTTGCCACTATCTGATGCCGCAGATTATTTTGAAAGAGGCGTAGTTCGGGCAAGTGGCTTTGATATAGCCAAAGATTTTATAATATCAAAGCTATTAGCATATCCCAAGATTAGAACTAGCAACTTGTATCATCAAGTACTTGAGCGATATAGCGAGATTACTTTAGGAGAACGTGCGTTTCGTAACTATGTAAACAAGATCAAGGCTTCATTAGAACTTTCATCTACAAGTAAACGCTATTTCGAGCCCGTCACAGAATGGCAAGCAGGCAAGTATATGCAGGTTGATCCCGGCGAGCAAAGCATCGTGTTACAGAATGGTTCACGAATGAGAATACATTTTGTCAGCTTTGTTTTATGCCATTCACGTTATATGTATGTGCATTATTCTACAAAGCCTTACAATACTGATATGTTTATAGCCGCTCACTTGGCAGCATTCCGTTATTTTGGCGGGATTCCCCATCATGGCATCTATGATCAAACCAAGTTGGTTGCAATCAGCGAATCTTATCGTGAAGTCGTGTATAACTCACTTTTCCAACGTTTCTTTTTAAGCCGTAATTTCCAAGCAATAGTTTGCGAAGGATATGATCCGCAAAGCAAGGGAATGGTGGAAAAGAGCATTGATTATATCAAAAGTAGTTTTCTGTATGGCAGAGAGTTTGCAGGCATTGAAGACCTTCGTAATCAAAGTGCACACTGGTTATCAACTGTAGCTAATGTTCGCACACATAATACGACTCTACAGCAGCCTGCATATCTGCACTCTGAAGAGCAAAGCAGTTTACTGCCCTTATCTGCCCACGACTATCCGCCTGCATGCCGTAAGGTCGATAAAACGGGACTGTTTAGCTTTCAAGGTCGATACTATTCAGTTCCATATCATCTCCAGAGCCAAGAGGTTGAAATTCGGACAATTGATAATACTCTCGAGGTGGTTGATCCGAGAACAAGTGAGATAGTGGCTACTTGGGATACCATCACCAACAACAGCAGAATCAATAAGAATAAGAACCACTATATCGACTATAGTCAACAACTTAAAGATGAATTTGAATTAAGCATAAGAGTCTTAGAAGAGATGGGAATTCCCGATGCAGAGAAGCTACTTTTAAGGCTGAAAGAAGACAATCCAAAGCATCCAAGGTGCCAAATTCGCGGTATTCGCAGTATATTCAAGAAGTATCCATTGAGATTAGTACTTTCATCCATGGACGAGATAAGGTCATTCCCCACAATAAGTTGTCATAGAATCAAGAACTTGCTGTCGGTAAAGCAGCAGACTGTTTTGCAAAAGAAATCAAAACAAACGGTGCCGCAAAATATCGATAAGTCAATAAGTGAAAATCGTTTCCGCAATTTAGAATACTATAATCAAGTAATAAGCGGAGGATTCAATGATTAGCAAATTGCAAAAAAGTTTAACAGACATCCGTTGCAGTCATGCAGCTCGGGCATTGGAAGAAATCCTACATCAAAGCAATGCCAACGATGATTCAAATGCCGAATTCTTAGTCAAATTGTTGGATTGCGAAATTTATCATCGTAATCAGAATCGTCTCAAGCTACAATACCGCAGGGCTTTCTTACCTTGCGATAAAGACTTAGAAAGCTTTGATTTCAGCTTTCAGACATCGATATCAAAGCGACAAGTGAATTCCTGGTTAGACTTTATTTGGCTGGACAATAGAGAAAACAAGCTATTATTAGGTCCTTCTGGGGTAGGCAAGACTCATCTGGCAATAGGATTGGCACGCAAAGCATTACTGAAAGGCTATAAGGTTCGGTATTTTAGCATGGATGAGTTAGTAGATGAAATGATTCTAAAAGAAGCAGAGGGCACATGGAAAGACTGGCTCAAAAAACTGCTGAAACATGATCTCATTATCCTGGATGAATTAGGTTATCTTCCAATCGATCATCGTTATACTCATCTTTTCTTTCAGTTTATAAACTCGTGCTATGAATATCGCTCAATTGTCCTTACTTCTAACAAGATGCCTAACCAATGGGGTAGATATTTTGGCGATGAATCCGCCGCTATGGCTATATTAGACCGTTTAATGCACCATGCAGAAGTGATTGTATTGAATGGCGATAGCTATCGGCTAAAAGATAAATTAGATACCCTTAGGCAAGCGAGCGAAAAGTTCCCTGACAGCTCTTTTCCGCTACGCTCCAAAAAGCTGTCAGATTCTCAGCAAAGTTGAATGAAGTGGTACATTTTAAACTTCCGAAACTGGTACAAATTAAACTTCCCTTGACATTCGGAGCTTCATCCTATGGTGAGCATATCGCATTCCTATGCGCAGAGTAAAAAAAAGCTTTAATCTAACTTCTCTATCACGAAATCTATCAAAGGCTCGGAAAGATAAGTTTCCAGCTGTAAGATCAGTAGTCTATCCTCAAATTCGGGCAAGAGCTTAACTGCATCTTTCGCCGTGCAAAGCAGATAGTCTGCATCCTCGGCGCGGATCTTATCCCTTATCTCATCCGAAGAATAATCCTGATGATCGGCAAAACATAGCTCATTTTGCCAAGTGATACCAAGGGCTTTTGCACCCTTTCTAAACGAGCGCGGATCTGCTATACCGCAGAGAATAGAAATCTTCTTATCTTGCAGGCTGGCAGGGTCTATCTCTTCATCTTTATGTATAATAGAGTTGTTTTTGCTGTGAATCTCAAAGAAGGCGCCGGAGCGATCTTGCAGCTTTTGTTTCAGCTTAAGATCAGGCCGGTTCATGGGTTTGTGATGAAAGATGGAGATGCAATCTTTAGTGATTGCCCAGAGCCCTTCGCGGAGATAGCCGGCTGGGATCACGAAGCCATTGCCCAAGCCGCTTTCACTATCAAAAATGAGGAGATCTATATCACGCTGAACCTTGAGATGTTGGAAAGCATCGTCCAAGATGACCACATCCATCATCAAATCTTCAGCCAGCTTCAGCGCGCGTTTGCGATCTCTGCCACAGATCACGGGGATATCGATGAGCGCTTGTGCGGCTTCGATTGCTTCATCACCGGCATTTGGGGAGATTCTATCCGGGCTTCCGTCTGAGATCAAGGTAGCCCCTTCTTCAAGGGCGGATTTATAGCCACGCGATGAATATAAGACCTTCATGCCTCGCTCTTTGAGCGCGAGAGCCAAGGCGATGGAGATGGGAGTCTTGCCGCTGCCGCCCATGCTGAGATTGCCCACGCTGATCACTTTGCAGGTGGAGGAATATCCCTTTCCGGTAAGCGTTTTGCGTCTGATGCGCATAAACAGGGCATAGATAAGCGACGCCGGCCAAAGGATATAGCTCAACACCGAGCGGGACATCAGGTGTTTTTGGGCAAAAGCCTCTTTATTCACGTTCGCTTAGCTTTTTATCTATCAAAGCAATTAGTTTATCCACATCGAAGGGCTTGAAAATCACATCTTTGAGACCATCGACTTTGGCGCGCACGAGAACGTGATTGGGATCGTAGCCAAAGCCCGTCATCATGATCACGGGAATATTGGGATCATAATCTTTCACGCGGCCATAGAGTTCATATCCATCCATATCCGGCATGGCGATATCCGTGAGCACGAGGCTGATGCGTCCGCTAAGCAAGAGTTGCAGAGCGCTAAAGCCATTGCCAAAAGCCTGCACATCCCAATCGGGACGCAGTGCCTGAAGTTCATAGCGAAGGTTTTCTAAGAGTTCCGGTTCGTCGTCAACAACGCAGATAAGCGGCTTCATGATAGCTCCTTTCCGGTGATAATCTTGTGGGCAACGAGATATTTGTCGCGTGTTTTATTGATGATTTCTTCGGGCAAGGCGGGTGCGGGAGGGTTTTTATCCCATCCGCTTTGAGTGAGGAAATCGCGTATATATTGTTTGTCAAAGCTGTTTGGACTCTTGCCGATCTGGTAGCTATCCACTTCCCAAAAGCGGGAGGAATCCGGCGTTAGGCATTCATCAATGAGGAAGATATCGCCGCCGATTACGCCAAATTCAAACTTCGTATCGGCGAGGATGATGCCTTCTTTTAAGAGAAGATCGTGAGCATAGCTGTAGAGTTCCAAAGATCTATCTTTGATGAAGCGACCAATCCATTCGTCCATGTGTTGCAGCATATCGCGGTAGGAGATATTGATATCGTGTCCGGTTTCGGCTTTGGTGGAAGGTGTGAAAAGCGGTTTGGGAAATTTCTGACTTTCCTGCAGCTCTTCGGCAATCATCATTCCGCCCACGGTGTTGCTGCGGCGATATTCGCTCCAGGCAGAGCCGCTGATGTAGCCACGCACAATGCATTCAAAGGGGATGACGCGGGTCTTTTTCACCAGCATAGAGCGTCCCTTAAGCTGCTCTTCAAAGGGCTGTAATTCCTTGGGATAATCGGCGATATCATCGCTGATAAAGTGATTTGGGACAATGTCTGTTGTGGACTTAAAAAAGTGGGCAGAGATTCGGTTGAGGATCTTACCCTTATCTGGGATGAGATCGTCGAAGACAACATCAAAGGCAGAGATTCTATCGCTGGTGACAATGAGCATGGTATCGCCCAAGTCATAGAGTTCTCGAACTTTGCCTTGTTTGAATCCCTTCACGATACTTAGTTCTTCAAGCTTTTGAGGCATTATTTAGCTCCCTTATATAATCATATATTATTTTCATTTCATCACATTTTGCAAGAGGCAAGGCAAGGGTCTCATTGGGGCGATATTCGGGGAAATCCGCGGGGAAATGGTAATATCGCGAGCCCAGTCTTGCTTCTAAAAGCTGTCCGTTACGGATCAAAAAATCATCGGTTTCAAGGTTTAGATCCTTGGCTACATAGAGAAAATTTAGCCAATCGCGATAGCCGCTGAGCAATTCAATCTCATCGTCCAAGAGATCTGCTTTGATAAATTCCAGGTCATTAAAATATGCATCTCGCTCATTTTGCACCATCTCGAGCACGCCGTTGTTGGGGTGCATCCAAGCTTCTTTTAGGAGGCTATCGAGTTTGTCCAGATCGTGGGCTGTACTACTTTCCTGGGAGGGCAAAAGCTCTAAACACCAGCCGCGGCATATATCGCGATCGAACTTGTCGCAGGGATAGCTGCCGGTTTCGCAATGAGGAAGTTTTAGTATGCGCGAGATAGTATCCATCATCTCGGCAAGGAAGAACCTGCTGCGGAAAGGGCCTATGTATTGCCAATCGTCGTTGGTGTGTTCTTCTATGCTGACAAAGGGGAAGCGATGGCTGTCGAGCCCAAGATAGACGTAGTTTTCCCAAGGCAAAATACGGTTTTGATATTCCGGTAGATTGTCCATAACGAAACACTTTTGTAAGACGAGCGCGGCGAAGCTGTTATCAAGCTCCTCGTAAGAAAGAAAGTTTGCGCGCTCCATCATTTCGTCTATCAGTTTATCATCTTGCGCGCGCTGGGAAAAGCTGTTGAGCCTGCCCAAAAGCCGCGCACTTATACCGGAGTATAGGGGCTTCTCATCCTGAGCAATTACATAAAAAACCCAGCCTTTGGGAAGCTCCAAGGCTTTGAAATCTGTGTTCTTATCTATCTCTCTGCTAATCATAAGGTCAATCTATTTTGCTTTTGAATTATGTCAAAGCATTTAGATCCTCATTTTTGTTTACATGGCTGAAATGATGATCTTGCGCACTCGTTTTGTAAGCACCACGAGCAGCAGGGTGAAGCCTATCATCAGGGTGGAAAGTGAGTTGATGGTAGTGATGGTGCCGCGGCGGATGGTACCTTCCACATAGATGGGAAGGGTGTCGAAGCCGCGCCCGGAGGTGAAGAAAGTGATGATAAAGTCATCTATGGAAAGTGTGAAGGAAAGCAGTGCAGCCGCTATAATCCCCGGCATCATCAGCGGGAACTTGATCTTCCAAAAGATGTAGGAAGGGCGCGCGCCGAGATCTGCAGCGGCTTCTACCAAAGAATAATCGAAACCTTCCAGCCGAGATTGGATCACTATCGCTGTGTAAGATATGCAAAAAGTGATGTGCGCGATGAGCACGGTGAACATTCCTGTATTCACGCGTGTGAAATTAAAGAGCAGCGCCAAAGATACTCCCATGAGGATATCGGGCATCATCAGCGGGGTATAAATCAGCGCTAAAACGCCCTTACGCCCGGTAAATCGCTTGTTTTCCAACCCCAAGGCGGTGAGTATGCCCAGAGCCGTAGAGATGAGCGTGCTGAGTCCTGCGATAAGCATGGTGTTCCAAAATGCTTCTTGAATAGTCCTGTTTTGGAAAAGCTGTTTATAGTATTTCAGCGTGAAGCCTTGCCAGCCCGTTACAATCCGTGCATCGTTGAAGCTAAATATGATGAGGATGAGGATGGGGATATATAAAAATACCATCACGAGGCTGAATACTGTGAGATTCATCCCTTTAAAAAGTTTGGTTCTAAGAGGTTGCATCAGTATTTCCTCCTATTTTTGTGATAGCGATACATGCCGTACATGATGAGCAACATCAGCGCAACCAGCAAGAGCAAGGTGAGCGAGAGTGCGGACGCCATAGGCCAATTTCGCGGGATGTTTTTGATCTTATAAGTGATGATTTGTCCTACGTATAAAGACTTTTGATTTCCCACCAATTGAGGGATGAGATAGGCGCCTAATGCGGGGATGAAGACCAGAAGCGTTCCTGCAAAGATGCCTTCCACGCTGAGAGGAAGGGTGATCTTGAAAAAGGATTTGACCTCGTTTGCGCCGAGATCCATTGCCGCTTGCAAGAGCGTAAAATCCAGCTTTTCCAATACGCTATACAAAGGCAAAATCATATAAGGCAGATATACATAGACCATCACGAGGACCACTGCGGTATTAGTCCTGAGTATTTCCAAGGGTTGTGAGATCAGCCCCGCGCCCATCAGCATCTGATTCATCACGCCGCTATAAGAGAGGAAGATGCGCCAAGAAAAGATGCGGATGATGAGATTTGTCCAAAAGGGGATGATGATGAAGATCAGCAGGATGTTCTTCAGCTTTTCATTAGCACGCGCGATGTAATATGCCACGGGAAAGCCCAGCAGAATGCAGAGCAAAGTGGTGATTGAAGCCAGTTTGAAGGATTGGAAAAAGCTTTTGAGATAGCCTCCGCTGATGATCTGCCTATAGGCATCGAAGGAAACCTCAAACTTTACATCGTAAGTATCCGGCGTGAGGAAGCTATAGATAATTACGACGAGGTAAGGTATGAGAAAGAAGATGGTTAGCCAAATCACGGTGGGGAGGCTGAGCAGCCAACTACTGCGATTACGCTTTTTTTCTGCAATCACGTGGCGCGAGGTGGACATTAGCTTTTGCCTCGTTTGAGATATCTGCGCATGCCGCTTACTTCGTCTAATTCTTCAGCTTCTAAGATGTCGGACTCCTTGAAATCTATCTGCCAAGTATCGGAATCGTGCCAAAAGAGCCAGACTTCTTCTTCCCAATCCGGGGCTTCGTCATCGAAATATACTCGCTTGTGTTGGGAGAATACGCGGAATTTGAGCTGACCGACGCGAACGATATATTGCGTGTGTGTTCCCAGATAGAGAATGTCTTCAATTTGACCTTTTACAAAGTTTATGTCATCCTGTTCTTTAGGTTTTTTGCGCGAGATGGCTATCTTTTCGGGTCTTAAGCTAAGCATGATGTGCTCGCCTACTTCGGGCGCATCTTGGAAGCAGGAATCTATATCGAAATAGTTGCCTTCGCCATCGGGGCAATTGAGTTCTAAATAGTCTTCGTGAACGGCTGTGACTTCGCCGCGAATCATGTTTGTATCACCTATGAAATAAGCAGAGAAAATGCTGGCGGGGCGTTCATAGATATCATCCGGAGGCCCTGATTGCACGATCCTACCTTTGTTCATCACGGCAAGGCGGTCCGAGATGCTCATGGCTTCGCTTTGATCGTGGGTGACATAGATGAAGGTGATGCCCACGGCGTCGTGGATATTCATGAGTTCAATGAGCATGTGTTGACGGAGCTTGAGGTCCAGTGCGGCGAGCGGCTCGTCTAAAAGCAATACACGGGGCTTATTTATCAGCGCACGGGCGATCGCGATACGTTGCTTTTGTCCGCCGGATATCTGATTTGGGAACTTTTGGGCTTGGTCCTCCATTTTGACCAGTTTGAGCATTTCGTGAACTCTATCGCGAATCTCTGCTTTTGCCACCTTCTTTACGCGTAAGCCAAAGGCAACATTGTCGTAAAGATTCATGTGTGGGAAAAGGGAGTAATTTTGAAAGATGGTGTTCACCTCGCGCTTGTATGGCGCTTGATCTGTGATCTCGGTTTGCCCGAGCATGATAGAGCCATCGGAAGGGATCTCAAAGCCGGCAATCATCCTTAGCAGTGTGGTCTTTCCACATCCGCTGGGACCCAAGAAAGAAAAGAGTTCACCGCTATTGATGGTGAGATTTACACCGTCCACTGCACGAAAGCTGCCAAAATCTTTGCTAACATTCTGTAAAATAATATCCGCCAATTCTTTCCTCGTATCTATATTATTTCAGCCGAGCGCTGCACTTGCAGCAGGACATATTACCAGCCGCTTGATATCAAGTTAATTGAGACTGCATATTAGTCAAGAGATTAGTTGTGCGGGGAAATCTGCTTCATTAGGTGTGGGCTAAATGAGAGAGAATGCCGCGATGGGAAATAGGCTAAGTATCGCAAAAAGAATTTAGTCGGTGGAAAATAATAGAAGATAATGGAAAATTATGGACAAAAAAATACAGTGGGGAATGCCGGGGTGGCATCCCCACTGCTCGGAGGGCATTCTATGTAGGGTCTGTAGGCTATTTACAAGATGTATAATAAGGGTTTTCTTGTCAAGCTAAAAACGATGATTATTTTCTATTGTGCTGTAGAGATAAATCAACAGATGCTCACGGAAGCACGAGTAGCTTGCTGTTCAGCCTATCTCGACCACTGTTGATATTTATGAAATAAACTCCTGCGGCAAGTAAAGAACCCTTTTTATCTTTGAGATCCCAGCTGAGACTTTCGCTGGTGTTAGACATTTTCAGTTCCCTCACAAGCTGTCCTCTGAGGTTGAAAACCTTTATTCGGGCTGCTCTCTTTTGCTCTGAATTTATCTTTATCTGCAAATTGTCGCCGCGATGAATGGGGTTTGGCCAGATATTTGAGATTAGTATGGGCGGCGCGGATTCTGCGGAAGCTATGCCGGATGGTCCCAAGGGGATTTCTTGCCACATTCCTTCTTCAGGCCAATAGCCGATGTTGCCATAGATGTCATTGGCGCTGATTTGATAATAGAAATTTTGCATACCTGCGGTAAAAGTCATGTCCAAAGAAGCCAGCCAAACGTCGTTATCCATGCGCTCCATGGCTATGCTCATCGGTTCAAGCTCATCGGCAAAATAGTGCAGAGTAGCGCTTTCTACTCCTGTATCGTCGGTAATCTGGGCTACAAAGCTGAGATAGGACTCGCCCTCATAATCTACGGGATTGTGTTGCACTATCGGAGTCGTGTTATCGCCATAGATGATGAAGAGATGAGGCTCTCTTTCGGCAAACTGAGGATGGCAGCGATTCCTGCCTGATTCATCGGCTGCATAGATATAGTATCTTATGCTATCGCCGGGGCTTAGCTGGGATAGCTCGGCTCGAAAGTTTATCCCGTCTTGGCGGATGAGCGGAACGCTGTCCCAAGGATGGGAATTGATCTTAAGCGCCACGAAAAGGGAATCTGAATATAGCTCGGCGCCGCTATGGGCGATGATCTGAGCGTTGATCTCATAGCTATTTCTTTCATTTTGCACGCCATGGTAAGGCATGTGGGCAATGTGGAGCATATCTCTATCGGGAACTTCGTGCGTTCTGCAGTGAAGAGCGTCCGTGCTCAGCCAAGGCGTGGACGAGGCTCCCGGAACTCCTATCACCTCATATCCCGGCATCGCAGTGCGATAAACTTCCAAAGCGGGCTGATCTGCCGCGCTATTTGTAATGGGAACAAAGATTCTGTTATTTAAGATAAGAGAATTGCTGTAAGGCTGATCTTGCGGGGTGTTTACGCGATATATCTGATATGGATAGCCCCAGGCGCAAAGCTGATTTGCAAAGTAATCCGCCGTGGCTTCCAGCGCCGAATAGCGAGGATGGGAAGGCGGAACGCTGCGAATGAGAATCTTATCCGGTGAGAGATATTTTCCCCAGCAATCTATGTGATCTATATAAGTATCGTTTGGGTCTTGCACCACATAGAGGTTTTCAATTCCCAAAAAGCTTTGCATGAGATTATCAACGTTTGTTTGATTGTTATTGTTCTCTGTGTAGGCAATATGGGATTGCGCTGCGCTATTGATGCCGTCCGTCATGTAATTGCCGCCGGTTTGATAGAGATCCATGCCATAATATGGCAGATCAAAATGATTGGCATAGTGTTGCACCACCATGTCGTCGGCGGGACGGGGTCTATTATAACGAAAGTCCACCACAGAATAATCGCCATTACCGTCATAGATAAACCAAGGCGAATAGTCGCGCGTCCAATAAGAATCCGTGGAGACCGTCATAAAGCTGAGATTATCCATGTTCACGCCGGCAGCCTGAAAAGTATTTGTCGCCATATTTTGTTGGTAGTTGCTACCAACGAGGCAAATCACCTCTACAGTGTTTGAAAGCTGGGCAACCAAAGCGGTGGGTATCCCCAAAGGATAGCGAACTATGACATGGGAAGAGGGCTCGAATTCCGCAATGGGGCGCACGGGTCCCATTGGCGCCGCAGTGGGCATAAAGCGCCACGCAAAAGGCTGGCTATAGTCTGTGGCATATAGACTTGCAGCTAATTGCATGGTGATCATTATTAGCGCGATCACGATGAGTTTCTTCTTTAAAAGGTCTTTCATAATTCTTATTACTTATCTTATTTTTTTTATTTGCTTTATTGTTAAGCAAGCGAGTATTGACAAAAACATGAGTAAAGCTTTTGTGTCAAGTGTCTATTATACAATAAGATACGAAGCTGGAATCCAAAAATAAATCACTAAAATGGTGATAAATAAATAGATGTATCCTGCTTTAGGGCTTTGGGATATTCAGAGATGTCGCTCTATCGCTATTATTTGCAGTGAGTTATCGATTTCAAAAAAATCTCTGTTTTTTCTTGAAATATTTTTTGTTATTTTCCATGCTCTGAAGAAGCTCTCTCCTGAAAAATATGAAAAAAGGAGCCGCAAGCGCAGCTCCTCGTTCTTTATGATTTATAGATGATTTATTTCATCAGCACCATCTTGCGGGTTTGGCTACCAAACTCATTTGTTAGGCGGTAGAAGTAGATTCCGCCGGATACTTTGTTGCCCTTATCGTCATCACCGTTCCAAACAACGGTATCCATGCCATATTGGGCATGTCCGTCGAGAAGGGTTTTGACCTTTTGGCCGCGAACATTGTAAACATCGAGCTTGCTATCTGCACCTGCGGGCATATTGAAGCTGATGGTCGTTTCGGGATTGAAGGGATTGGGATAGTTTTGGTTGAGCATATTCTTTGATAGATTTCTCTTCAAGCATTACTCCCGGCTGAGCCAGTTTTGCAAACACAGATGGCGCTATGATTGCAAAGCATAATACGAATAATAATCCTTTTTTCATGGTTCCTCCACAATGAGGTTTAGGTTTTATTTTTGCATAGGCTGTGTTGAGTTGTTGTTGATATTAAGGCTTATTTTGCCCATTCGGGCGTTTCATATTATGAAGATTGGAAAAATAGTTTAAAAACATTGGGTCTTGGTTCTTGATTTTTGATTTTCTAAAGCAATCAAGAAACTCTAAAGCCTAAGATAAGAGAAGCTATGTTTATTGTCAACATGTTTTTACGTGTTTCATATACTACGTTTTTTAAGCATTGTTTTATCAGCTGTTGACTGCTGCGAGTAATCACCTTTTGCGAGTTTTTCTGCTTCTGTGGTTTTTTGTTTTTAGGTGGTCTGAGGGTCTGTTTTTTTAGGCAAAATAGAAGAAATAGCCACACAAGTTTACATAACATTTTCTGACTCAAAAAAATCTTCAACTTTTTGTTATCTTTGGAAAGTTCGGATATTCAGGGTTTTATATGCTATTTAAAAAACTGACTATTTTCAAGATGAAAAATAAATCGCGTTTTTGGCCATAATTTTCACTTTTGGGCTCCTATATAAAAGTAGAGAGTGTCGTTCACCAAAAAGAAAATTGAATATTTAAGATGCATCAGCTTTCTTCCTGATCAGTTGGAGCCGGGTTTCTTAGTTCAAAAATCGATGGTACGAGCGGCAAGCTCTCTATAGTTCTTTTATAAGTGTATAGTTGTGTTAAAAAATGTGAAATTTATAAGGCAAAATTAAGTGTGAATGCCAATAGCGGAGCCGTGTCTGCGCTGAGGAATGCTTCAGCTCACAACCGGGATGAATAAAAAAGGCTCCCGGATCTCGGGAGCCTTTATCAGTTCTGTTATACAGAATATTATTTCATCAACATCATCTTGCGGGTCTGGCTACCGAACTCATTTGTAAGGTGATAGAAGTAGATTCCGCTGGATACTTTGTTGCCGTTATCGTCATCACCGTTCCAAACAACGGTATTCAAGCCGTATTGAGCATGTCCGTCGAGAAGGGTTTTGACCTTTTGGCCACGAATATTATAAACATCAAGCTTGCTATCTGCGCCTGAGGGCATATTGAAGCTGATGGTTGTTTCGGGGTTGAAGGGGTTGGGATAGTTTTGGTTGAGCATGTTCACTGCTGCGGGTGCAGTTCCATCTTCTACGGGGGTGCCGAAGGAGATCTGCAGTTCCATGAACATTACATTTCCGCCGTCGTTGTGATCGTGTGCAGGCGGAGTAATTGCGTTTGATCCCCAGGTGAGGTCATCATAAAACATGATTCCGATCTTTCCGACTCTTTCGCCGGTAGCTCCATCTCCAACGGTTATCACTTGATCTGCGGGATATGCCCACATGGGTGTGATGTTGTTGAATTCGGGGGTTTCTATGTTGTTAAGCCTGATGGGATCACTCCAGCTATATCCGCTGTTTGAGGATACACTGATCCAGATTTCAGCGGTGTTCTGGAAATCGGAGAAATCAGTCACTCCATCTACATTAAAGCGTTTTGCGCGGTAGCTATCTTGCCAAACTGCGACCATGAGGCCGTCTTCGTTCGGCTGGGAGAGTTTCATGTGGTTGCAATGGAAAAACATGCTGCCATCGTGCAAGTCTGTATCATAATGAGGGAAAGGCCAGGCGAGTTCCATGTCGAAATACCATTGCTGGGCATCAGGGTGCCAAATATGTTCCGGTTCGCCGAAGGGTTCTTCCACGTCCCAAGGAGTGTAAACTTGGTTTACATGATCGTTGGGGTCTTTACGCGGGTAGATATCGCGGATATCGATCTCGCCGGTGTTAGGATCAATTGCGAATACTTTGGGGAAGTGGAATGCGGGGTAATAAAAACCTTCGATGATGTTTACGCACATGGTGGCGGGGAAGAGCATCTTTCCGTCGTTTGACATCACCGTGTTATAGTGTCCGCTGTTTGAGATTCCCCAATAGAGGTGTCCATCAGGGAGCGGCTCGCCATCGTGTTCAAAATAGGGTTCATTCTCATCGGGATCTACGATGGGGTTTTCGAAAAACACTCTTGAATCGGCACTGATATGCGTCCAATCGCCTTCACCGTAGTTTGAGCAAATGAAGATATTTGCATTCGGCTCAATCAGGACTTGGCTTTCGCCATCGGCATCAAGTTCATAAGCGTTGTGATGTCCAACCAAGTAAACATTGCCCAGATCATCGGCGTGGAGGCTGTTATTTGGTCGGCGGAAAATTCCGTGGTCTGCATAGTGCCAGGCATCTTGCGTGGGGATGGAGACATGATTCCATTCAAGCTCCCAACCATATTCGATCATTTCTGTGTTAAAATCAGCATAGGCAAGTAGTATGTTTTCGCTGGGAACCACGCCATCAGTCCATTCAAGATGGTTAGAAGAGTTTCTGGCAGCGATATAAGCCCTGCGCATGCCGTCTACCGGAGAAGGACCAACCGCCAATTGAGGCCAGATGAAGACATTATCGTCTTGGTCTCCTACTCCTTCACCGGCTGGATTTGGATCTATGATGAGCCATGGGTTGTCTATTGCTATTGAAATCTGATTGAAGTATCCGATCATTCCTGCAAAATAGCTGTCACTGGTGAATTCCACTTCCAGGTCGGGATCGTCGTCAGAATTGGCATGCCAAGCGTAGAGAGGTTTGCCGTCTATCGGATCAATAGCCAAAGCCGGATATCCCTCAGTTTTAGCAGTTTGAGTAATATAGCCTTGGTCTGTTACATTGCCAAGAGCGTCTATTGCGGCATAATATACACGGCGAGCTTGAGTTTCACTGCTGGCGGCTTTGCCATGATATGTCATGAAATAGCCGTCACCGTTTAATTTGCGATGTAGGGGTATTCCTGAGTAGCTGCCAATCATGTAGTCATAGTAGTTTACACTGATTACAGTTGGCTCTACGGTAAAAACAAATTCGGGTGCATTGCGCGTGTGATTTGCAGTATGAAGATAATCTTTAACAGGTAATTCTTTGAGCATTACACCCGGCTGCTCCTGTTTTGCAGATATGGACATTACCATGATTGCAAAACACAATGCGAATAACAGTCTTTTTTTCATCGTTCCTCCACAATGAGTTTTCGTGGTTTATTTTTTGTGTGGCTTATTTGGATGATATTTTACGTTGATTTCTCTTTGCCCGTTCGGGCGTTTCACAATATGAAGATTTTAAAAAATTAGTCCAAAAACATCGACGTCTGTTCTTGTCTTTTAATTTTCTGTAACAATCACGAATTACTAAACTGCAAGATAAGTGTTCTTAGATTTATTGTCAATATATTTTTGCAGATTTCTTGCTCTGTGCGTGATTTATATGGGAATATGGCGCTGAGTTATGAAGAAATATGTCTTTTTAGGCTATTCTTTTTTTATTGTAGATGGCATTTAAAAATGGTACACGATGGCACTTGAAACTGGTACAAAAATAGCAAGTATGAGTTTCATCAATAAAAGGTGGAACTCAAATGATAGGAGCCAAGATGTATCACACGATTAAGACACTGAGCAAGCTGGGCAAAAGCCAGCGTGAGATAGCCTCTGAGTTAGGTTTATCGAAGACTACAGTAAACAAGTATTGTAGAATGGATGAGGCAATTGCAGAAGTTCGCTGTTGCCGGCGAACCGGCAACAGCACGTTTTCTATCGCAGAAGACTATGTACGCAACCGGTTAGCCAATTATCCTAAGCTACGTGCAAGCCGCCTCTACGAAGAGGTAATAACAAAGTATCCTAATATCAAGAGTAAGCAACGTGCATTTCGAAACTTCGTAAAACAAATAAGAGATGGCTTGCCAAAGTCATCTAAAAGATTATTCAGCATCGTAGATTCCTCTCCCGGTCATCAAGCCCAAGTTGATATGGGAGAGACATGGATAGACTTAGCTTCAGGAAACAAAATGAAAGTGTATTTCTGTAGTTTTGTTCTTTCATTTTCCAGGCAGCTTTATGTTCATTGTCAATCAACACCGTATAAGACAAAAGACTTTATTGTAGCTCATCAGCATGCATTTCAATACTTTGGTGGCTATCCAAAAGAATGCGTATATGATCAGACAAAGCTGGTGGTCATCAAAGAGATTTATAGAGAAGTATTGTTTAACCATGAGTTTCATCAATACGCAAACAGCATTGGATTCCATCCTCATGTATGCGAAGGTTATGATCCACAAAGCAAAGGCAAGGTTGAACGCTGCATCCAAGAAGTTAAACAAGGCTTCCTTTACGGTACCAAGTTCCATGATATAATTGATGTCAGAAACAAAATGCATGATTGGTTAAACAAATTCAACAGACGAGTCCATGCCACCACTAACCAAGCTCCGCATAAGTTATGGGAAGAAGAAAAGCTATTGTTGAAACAACTTAATACTGACTTCCTTGCCAGAAATATCAGGCGAGCAGATAAGACAGGCTTAATCTCTTTTTGCGGCAACAAATATTCAGTTCCCTTAAACTATCAGAATAAGATGGTTTATGTCGATGAGTT
>DUNQ01000084.1 GCA_012839325.1 Candidatus Cloacimonadota bacterium | reverse complement strand
CAGACTTTAGAAAGCTTCAGAAAAAGCTCAAGGGAAAACTCTACACAGACACCGCCTTTTGGGCGCATGTGGACGTAACGGACTACCCCTACTATGCCGAAAGCGCACAAGAGCTCTGGGCAAAAGGAGTGGTGGGCATCAGCCTTACCAAACCTACACCAAATCCCAATATCGAGGAAATGAGCTTCGATGAAATCATGGACCTCTTCATGGATATCTATGAAAGCGATACCACCTTCTCATTCCAAGGATGGGACACGGATAATCACAAAGAATACTCTTTTGAAGCACAAGAGAACGGTATCAAGAAGATACTCAGACGCATGCAAGAAAACCCCATTCACATCCCGCGTGTAAGCTCGTATCCAAACATAGATTTCATCAATGGCATCTCGCGCCGCAGCGACATCTCATTCGGCATGGATATCAGCGATCTCATGCACTTCTTACAGCCGGATAGATTCCCCGCCCGCTGGAGATCAGACTTCAATGATATAGAGCACTTCCCTCTGCTTTTTGAACTCTTAAAGAAAAACAGGATATATCTCATCTCAAACAACGCATCAGATGTAGAGTGCGAACAAGAAGCCTATGCCGGAAACCCCGTAGAGGTCCTGTCATACAGCTATCTCTGGATACTTTCCGAACTCTGGAAAGAGCGTAGAATCCCGCTTTCCACCTGCGTTAAGATGACCAGTGAGAACCCCGCCAAACGCCTGGGATTGTATCCCCAAAAAGGCAGAATATCTGTGGGCTCGGATGCAGACTTCGTGATCTATGATCCCAATAAAACGACCGACATCACAGATATATATGGAAATGAACTCACTCTCACGGGTGCGATAGAATCGGTTTGGTTGCGCGGCAAGAAAGTGGACTCCGACAGCGAGCCCGCCGGCAAGTTCCTCGAACGACACACCAGCCCCAAAAGAAGATACAATAAACGCAGCTGGATGTAATCCACGCCGCAAAATAAACAAGGATTTATATAAGCCATGTATGATCAGCTAATCAAGCTCAAGGACGCACTCAGCGCCCAGCCTTCGCTCAAGTATACTATCTCTCAAAACCACTGGGAGACAGACTTCCTGCGCTTTTATCAAAGCCAGACGAACTATAATATCAGCAAAGAGAATCACTCGATTTCTTGCCAACTTTATAAAGACAAAAAGTCTTTTGGCTTTAGCGTGGATAATCCCAATGAAAAGAGCGTGATGAGCGCCCTTGACGATGCGCTGAAGATCATCGATAAAATGCCCGCTGATCCACACTTTGTGGATGTAGAAGACGACGCACGCCTCGCCGAGCCTCGCCCTTTTACAAACAACATTCAAAGAATCAGCCTCAAAGAGAAGACAGATATACTGCAAAGCCTGGCAAAGAGCATTGAACCTCACGGCTTCGAACTCTTCGGCACCTTCATCTGCAACAACAGCCGCAGCCGTTTCATGAATAGCAATGGCCTGGATAAGGATAGCCAAGGCTCGCCCATCTACTTCGAGGTGAAAGCAGTAAACAAGAAGAATCAAGTGACCGTATTGGAAACCTTCGGCGGCGAGAACTTCGACTTTTTCGACATAGAAGCCATGCGCGAGAGCCTGCTTTTCAAGATAGAAAACGCCAAGAAGCCCATCGTGGATGTTGATGCCGGCAAATATGAGCTCATCCTCGCCCCGCGCTGTGTGGCAGAATTTGTCCAATATCTCAGCTATGGCATGAGTGCGGCCGCCTTAGACCGCCGTTCCAGCTACTTTGAAGGGCTGAAGGATACCCAAGTCTTCCCAGAGATAATAAGCATCATAGACGACCCCAGAGACCCGCAGATGGTGCAAGCCAGCTACGGCGATGGCGGAAGCCTCTACGAAGAGCTCAAACTCATCGACAAAGGCTATTTCCGTGCCTTCACCTGCGGAAAGTATTACCACCACAAAACCGGCGAACCCAAGAATGGCAACTTATCAAGATGCCTGAAAGTAGCACCCGGCGAGCACAGCCTCGAAGAGATGATCAGCTCCATAAAACACGGACTTTACATCTCCAGCCTACACTACATGAACTTCATCAATATGAGAGATACATCGCTCACGGGACTCACCCGCGACGGCACCTTCCTCATCGAAGACGGCAAGATCACCAAAGTGGTAAACAACCTCCGCTTCACCGAGCACATTAGCGACATCATGAATAATGTAACCGCGCTGGAGAACAAAGATTACACCATCCCCTTCTCCTCAAATTACGGCGCTTTCAGTATAAACACCGGCAAAGCACCTCACGCCAAGATCAAAGAGTTTTTCATCAACTCTTCAACCAAGACGATTTAAGGGACAACCATGGAACAAAAGATAAAAAGCATCATCGCCAAATTGGATAGCCCGGACATCACTTTTGCAGACGTCCGCATCACTATCACCGACCATGAATACATATATTTCACCAATGGCAACCTGCGCGCAATGGGCAGCAGTCTCGGCGCCCACGCCATAGGCATCCGCATCCTGAAAGACGGCTGTTTCGGCTTTGCCGGAAGCGACGATCTCAGCGATGGCTCTATAGACAGGCTCATTAAGCGCGCAAAAGACAACGCCACTCACGGTGCCGCTTTCCAAAAGGAAAAGCTCAGCTTTCCCGCACTCAGCGCCACCAAGGGCGAATATTTCTTCACCCCTGAGATCGATCCTTTCACCATGGACAAAGAGGAAAAGCTGGACTTTTTCTCCAAATTAGCCGAAAGCATCAAACCCCAAGGCAAGATCGTCTATTCCGGCGTTTCCGCAAACTTCGAAAAGCAAGAAAAGTATTATGCAAATACCGAAGGCAGCTACTATCACAGCGTGGTCTATAACAGCGATCCCTCCATGAGTGTAGCAGCCAGCGATGGCAAAGAGATGCAGAGCCGCACTTGGCCGGGACACATGGGCACGGGAAGAGCCGGTTTCGAGCTCTTTCACAAACACGAATTTATGAAGAACACAGAGCGCATCATCAAAGAAGCCACAGACCTTTTGGGCGCACCGCGCATCAAAGATAACAAGGCTGATATCATCATTGGCGGCGGACATCTCGCCCTGCAGCTTCACGAATCAATAGGCCATGCCACCGAGGCAGACCGCATCTTCGGACAAGAGATTTCCTATGCCGGCAAGACCTTTGTGCGCCCCGAGATGTTAGGCAATTATCAATATGGCAGCCCCATCTTAAACGTCTATAGCGATAGCACCGATCCCGCCGGAATGGGCTACCACATGCTCGACGACGAAGGAGTGCCCGGCAAAACCATTGATATCATCAAAGACGGCATCTTGGTAAATCAACAGACTTCACGCCATATCGCACACCTGCTCGGCCTCGAACCCTCCTCAAACATGAAGGCATCTTTTGCAGACGACATCCCGCTGGTGCGCATGACAAACCTCTGTATAGCACCCGGTAAAGGCAGTTTAGAAGAGCTGATCGCAAGCACAGAACGTGGTTATTTCCTTGATTTTACCAAAACTTGGAGCATAGACGACAACCGTAATAACTTCCAATTTACCACCGAGATAGGCTATGAGATCAAAGACGGCCGGATAGTTGGCATAGTAAAAGAACCCACCTATTTCGGCATCACGCAAGATTTTTGGAACGCCTGCGATGGCATCTGCGGCAAAGAAGAGTGGGAATATCACTCCACCTTCAATTGCGGCAAAGGCGAGCCCGGACAGGTAATGCGCCTCTCCCATGGCGTCGCACCCGCCAGATTCAGAGCTGTGGACATGCTTCCCGGCTAAGCTTATAAACGACCATTAATACAAGGGGCAAGCCAAGAAAATAGGCTTTGCCCCTTTTTATTTATGGGAGAGTGAAACTTAACACTTTTCACAAGCCCGCTTAGGCGGAAGCTGCGACATGGATATATATTCACAGCTTCGCCTACAGGCTCTCACATTCACTTTTGGCCTTAATTTTTCACAATTTTTACACAACTATACACTTATAAAAGAACTATGTTTTCCACTCATCACGAGTGAATTTAGCACAGCGAGCAATTGTCAATTATCCGTCCGTGGGCGGGGAACGTCCTCGTTGCCCATGAACCCGTTGAAATCGTGCGTAGCACATCTAAACAATCGAGCGTAGCGAGCAATTGTTTTTCAATTTCCAATTCGCACGCAGTGCCTCTACTTATATAAGGAGCCCAAAACCGAAATTTCTGACCAAAAAACGCAACTATTTTTTCATCGATCTCCTAAACCATTGTAAAACAAGGCCTGAAATATTTTCAAATTTCTATAATTTCCAAATGTTATGTAAACTTGTTTGAGGTTTACCCCTTTTTTTTACCAAAAAACAAGACCGAAAATAGTTTAAAATACCGCTTGACTCAATTCAAAATAATCAGTATAATTAACAGCACATCTTCCGCATTTTGCCAGAAGCACAGCCAGCCAAGCCTTTGTTTCATAAAATCAAGATTTTAGCAGGCTTGCTTGCAAGGCAAAATGGATTAGATTAATATATATAAAATTAAACTACCTATGGAGGTAATATATGCTCTCAGATCTTGAAATTGGACAACTTGTGAAATTGAAGCCAATCAACGAAATTGCCGCTCAGATAGGCCTGACTCCCCAGGATTTGGATCACTACGGCGAATACAAAGCTAAAATACGCTACAAAACTCTATTTGCCGCAGAAAACAATCCCACCGGCAAGCTGATTCTTGTCTCTGCGATCACCCCCACCCCTGCCGGAGAAGGTAAAACAACTGTCTCTATCGGGCTTTCCCAGGCACTTAATCGCATAGGTAAGAAATCTATTGCCGCGGTTCGCGAACCTTCCTTGGGTCCCGTTTTTGGCATCAAAGGCGGAGCCGCAGGAGGCGGATGGTCTCAGGTTTTGCCCATGGAGGATATCAACCTCCACTTCACCGGAGATTTCCATGCCGTCACGGCTGCGAATAACACACTTGCCGCACTGGTTGACAACTATATTTATTATGATAATAAGGTGGGCTTAGACCCCCGCAGAATCACTTGGAAACGTGTTTTAGACGTAAACGACCGCATGCTGAGAGACATCGTAATTGGCCTCGGCGGCAGAAGACAGGGCTTCCCTCGTGAAGATGGATTTGACATCACCCCCGCCAGCGAGATCATGGCAATTCTTTGCCTGTCGAACAACATGGAAGAGCTCAAAGAACGCATTGGCAATATCACAGTGGGCTTCTCCTATTCCGGCGAGCCGGTAAAGGTTCACCAATTAGGCTTTGAAGGCGGAGTAGCTGCACTTCTCAAAGAAGCGCTGAAGCCAAACTTAGTGCAAACCACGGAAAACACTCCTGCACTCGTTCACGGCGGACCTTTTGCAAATATCGCCCAGGGCGCAAATAGCATTCTTGCCACCAAGACCGCGCTCAGGCTCAGCGATTATGTAGTCACCGAAGCCGGTTTCGGCTTTGATCTAGGAGCCGAAAAGTTCTTTGATCTCGTATGTAAGTATGGCGATTTCTGCGTGCATGGCGTGGTGCTCGTAGCAACCGTGCGCGCGCTCAAAGTGCATGGCGGCGTAAGAATCAGAGATCTCGACAAACCCAATCCTGAAGCAGTTCGTGCAGGTCTCGATAACCTTGCCAAACACATGGAAAACATCGAAAAATTCGGCGTGAAATCCATTGTTGCAATCAACCGTTTCCACACTGATACCGATGAAGAGCTGAATATCGTGAAAGATTTCGTCATCGAAACCGGCAGTGATGCCAGCATTGTTGACTATTTTGCCCGCGGAAGCGAAGGCGGAATAGAGCTCGCTGAAAAGGTTGTAGAAATGGTAGAAGACGAAGTTTGCACCTCACGCGGACTCTACGATTGGAATGACTCCGTAGAAGACAAGATATTTAAAGTAGCCAGCGAGATCTATGGCGCAGAAAAGGTGGACTACACCCCTCAAGCCAGGCTGGATCTCAGACGCATCAATAGATATGGCTACGATAAACTACCAATATGTATAGCAAAAACCCAGAAATCACTATCCGATAACCCTGATCTCATCGGCAGGCCAAAGGACTTCCTGGTCACTGTTCGCCAGATCGTGATCTCCAGCGGCGCAGGATTCCTCGTTCCCATTACGGGTGAAATTATGCGCATGCCGGGATTGCCCAGAACTCCCAGCGCCATGACCATCGATGTGGAGCAGGATGGAAAGATTTCCGGATTGTTCTAAAAACTCACAATACACCTCCTCAAAAGGGCTGCCATCTCGGCAGTCCTTTTTTTTATCAAAATCCATTGTAAAGCTCTATTTATTGTACCTTTACATCCAGCATATTATCCTGATAAACTCATATCGCCCATAGCTAAAGATGGCGCCT
>DUNQ01000083.1 GCA_012839325.1 Candidatus Cloacimonadota bacterium | reverse complement strand
CCGGAGTTTTATTTAACTATGTTGAAGAGTTGCAAGGATTATCATGAGCCGTATACGAGACCCGTACGTACGGTTCTGTGAGAGGGATGATGCTGGACTAATTACCCAGCATCACCCTACTCGATCACATTGAATTATTCATTATTTGAAAAGAATAGAAAACTGCGTTTTCTTGTCGCAACGAGGACGTTCCGACCCCGAATGTGGTAGGTATGGCAACGAGAACGCTGAGACCTCGGTCGTTTGTATGGCACTCTCAAACAGGTGATCTACCTGACTAACACACCCAAATCACAAGCCTGATACGCATATCTGATTGCTTCCTTATTAGATACAGCTTAGCTTCCGCCTATGATACGCTCATGCCTATGACCATATCATGACCACATCATGACCAGAATCCAATAGGGGAGACATGGGGCAGAGGTGGGATAAATGGCTGATGCGTAAGGCGTTTAGCTAAGTTGAGCTTAAAAAACCTCTTTCAGAGGTAAAACTTGGTAGTCTTTTTCACTCACAAAACGCAGGATTTCTTCAAAATCTTCTGACTTGCAGATATCGGGATCGATCGGCGAATCCGTATCAAAACGGTGGAAGCCGATAATGATGAGATCTTCGCCATCCATCACGCCTCTGAGGATACGTGCCTTGACCTGCTTTGCTGTCCATCCCGTTTGATAGGCGAGATAGCCAAGCCCATAGCGATTGAAGGGCTTGTGCATAGCGAAGTCCGAGGAGCCGCGGATGTTCTCATATAGGCTCTGAACGTGCTCATAGAGTTGATAAGGACACTGCCCTTTGGGGAGCGCAAAAGACTTTGGATTCAGCCCGCGCTCTTTGAGATTTTGAAAATCTTGGCTGATGTTATCTTTTGCCTCTTCGAGCTCCAAAAGATTCAGCTGATCGTGATATAGCGTATGCCCACCCGTTTCCCAGCCGTGGATTAGCTCCAGTTCGACACACTCATCCCAATTCATGAGATCGGGATTGCCCATCTTCGCAGTATTAACGAAGTTTGTGCCCCGAAAGCCATATTTTTGCATGAGCGGCAGCGCGACATCATAGATGGACTGATGCTGATCGTCGAAGGTGAAGACGATTGTGGGCGAGCTGACTTGCGGCTCAGTGCTTATCCGGCAAGAGGAAAAAAGAACTGCCAAAGATATGGCAAAGATCAAGCGCAAAGCCGATCGTATGCCGCGGCGAGCTTTCATTGAGCGTGCTAAATTCATAGTAAAGACCTACGTGGGATAGGGGATTGATGAGATAATCAAGATTGATGCGAGCTTGCAAAAGCCTATCGTCGTCGGATGTGGAGTGTTCGATTTGCGGATGCAGTTTCCAATTAGAAAACTGTGAACTATATGAGGCATAGAGCTTTGAGGTGGTTTTGGGGGCGAACTTCTTATTGATATAAGCCGCACCGATATGAGCATAATTGCCCTGCGCGATTCTAAAAGAGGCTTCGCTTTGAGCATAATATTCTTGATTTGCCTCGGTGGATCCATAGCCGGGGATGAGCGCAAAGGCGAATTCATTATTGAAGACGGCTTTATCCTCCAGATAGTTACCCGAAATCTTTGCAGATGCGATACCGATGGGTGTGCGCCAATGGCTATCCATGGAGCGGATATCAAGCGCAAAGTCGAGCTTATTACTCAAGATATTATGCCGTGAAAGCAGGAGCAGCGAAGCTTGATTGTGAATATTTCCGCCAATCTCAATAGAATATAAAGCGCCGTCATCATGATAAGCGAGCCCAAGCGCATTCAGCCGCATCTCTTGAAAGCTGAATTTATCGAAGCCTCGCTTGAGCGTGGGATAGCTGTCCATTTGGAAGCCCGCGCCATAGCCATGTCGCCTCGTTCCGGCAAAGACTCTGAGTTTATCTTTGTGGTAGCCGATATCCAGCTCATCGAGTTTCACCACATTGCTGTCAAAAAATTGCTCAGTTTGGAGTATGAGAGTGGAGCTGAGGTCTTTATAGCGCAGATTTTGAAAGCCAAATTCTGCTCTATACTTCTCGTCCCAGCTCAGTTCCTTGCCGCTTTGCTCGTGATCATAATAGAGCCGATTTGCGCTTTGCCACCTTACGTAGAAGGGTTTCTGCGCCTCAGCAAAAAGCGGGCTGAAAAGCAGCAGCAGAAAGCTAAATAAAAGGAGATTAGTCTTGAATAAGCGTGCCATAGCGAATGATATCACGAACGCTGTCCGCCATTCTGGTCATTTCTAAGCTATCCGAGGTGGTGAGCCATTGAGCCAGGGCAAAATCCATCACGCCTACAATCATGTAGGCAAAAGTTTTGGTATCCAAAGGGCGAATCCTGCCGTCTGCTATGGCTTGCTCAGCGGTTTCTTCCACATATTCCAAATAGCGTTTGAGCGGATTAAAGTTTGGCCATTGACTGTAAAAGCTTTCATTCTGACGGTTTTCCATGGTGAGAAGTCGTGCGATAAAGGGCTTGTTTTTCACGAGGTTGATGTGTTCGTTAAAGAATTCATACAGCCTTTCCATGGTATCCTCAATATCCTGAGTGCGGGCGATGATTGCCTCGATTTCGGGGCCAATAATCTCGTGCATACATTCATTTAGCAAGTCTTCTTT
>DUNQ01000001.1 GCA_012839325.1 Candidatus Cloacimonadota bacterium | reverse complement strand
CACAGCTTTCCACTCCCTGATAATTTACAGGGATGTCCATGCTGAGTGCGCGACTAAAGCTAAGTTTCATCTATCTCACTCATTCCTTTGAGTTTTTGCTTGCATTTACCAATTGGGCAACGCAACGCCTGTGTTTGAGATGCATACATTGCACTAAGTTCAACATAAAGCGATCTATCAAGCTCTTCTCGCAGTTGGAGAAAAACTCGATGAGCTGTTTGCGGCTGAAATGACGAACGATGCTATCTTCTTGAGCATGCAGATCGGTAAAGCTCGACTTGGGAGCCACGAAGGTTTCTTCTCCCCAAATATCGCCTTCTCTTAAACATTCTATCTGCACATCCTGACAAAAGACGCCGACTTTACCTCTATCAACGAAGATCATGCAACCCTCTTCTTTATCTACCGGGATGCCTGAACCGCGGGGATATTCTCTTAGGACTCCATAGCTGAGCAGTCTCGTAGTCATATCCTGAGAAAAACCACGCAAGAGATAGTGCTGCAGACTTTTTTCTAAATCGGGGCTAACTCCCGGAACGGGCTCCGGTGCAGGCGTTTCTATCTTCACCTTACTGACCTTTGCGCTTTCGGCAAGTCCTGCCTCTACCGCGCGTAGAAGTTCATCGGGCTGAATGGGCTTCGAGAGATACATGAAGGCAGATTGACGAATACTCCTGAAATCAACGTCCAACCCGGAATAGCCGGTCATGACGATGATCACAGCCTCCGGATGCATCTCTTTGAGGCGGGAGATCAGCTCAAGCCCGCCCATGCGAGGCATGTAGATATCTATGATATAGAGATCAAACCTCTCCTTTGCTATCTTCTCCAGGGCATCGAAGCCATCGATCGCCGAAGATACGTTATAGCCCATGTCCTGCAAAAACGTCTGGAATATATCCCGAATGTTTTGCTCGTCATCCACTACAAGAATTTTTTGTGTACTCATGTCAAATACCTATTTATTTACCTTATCTTTATATGGGATAAGCGGGCTGGTTTTCAAGACCCGCACCATTTTCATCATTTCGCCTATATCTCGGACAGCTTCCAAGATGTCTTCTACATTGGTCATTAAAGATTCATCGTTATTTGTTTGTGCTAAATTCTTTGCGCGCCCTAAAGACATCGTCACAACGCAAAGAGGCGTATTTATATCGTGATCAAGGTGGGCGATCTTTTTAAGTTCCGGGATCAGCTTATTGAGCTCTTCAAGCTTGCCGAGCTCCGGCTTTAGTTCCCCGAGTTCCTTGCGTAAGCTCTCTATCTCACGGGTTTGCGCCTTGGTCAGGTGCCCATAGTAGAGCAGTAAGATCATGGCAATAAACGCCAATACTATCGTAAGTATCCAAGGAGCATATTCTCCCTGAAGAGCTGCCGTGAGTAAGCTAACTGTAGAAAAAGTCATTGTTTTCCATCCGCTATTATATTCATTTTTATTAGTCTCTTATGTAGTGCATAAGTGTAGGTTTTAATACTTGGTTGTGCCAATGCCCAACCTCATCTTCCGGCAAAATATAGTCGCTCATGCCGGCTTGATCTATAATGCCAAATAAGTGTTTACGGCTTGCATCACTGTCAGAAACAGGGTTACCATTTGAGTTTCTAATATCTCGCGCTCCCAAGGTCATGCCATATCTATTGGGATAAAGTTCTAAAGGCTCTCCCATAACTGTTACAACTTTACCGCCTTGCTCGCTCAATCCTCCATTTAGGTATCCTCTTAAGACTCCCCTACTTTCACCATTTACCATCTCTATCCCATAGGTTAATGCATAAGAACCCCAGGCACTATCTGTGTGTTTTTCATTAAACCGATAAACCCATCTTCTAAAAAATATAAGATAACGTTCCTCAACTCTATTCCAAACAACTGCGTTTCTTGTATAATCCATCACGGCATCTAAATCAATTAATTCATATTGAGAGTCGCTATAATTACCATTAGCATCCGCTTCTTCGCCATCTTTGAGTTTACGTTGTGTCACTTGGAAGTGCAGTTTGCCTGCCGGCTTCCCGATCTCAGTAGTTTCAAACCATATTGCCGCTGCCGGTCTATTTCGCAAATCATCTCTTCCACCGGCCGGTGCTCGTGGATCTGTTGGTATCCACATCAGAGTTCCCTGTCGATCTCGCATATCGTCATATTCGTCTAATATGCCCAAAAAACCATCTACTTTATTTCTACCGTGCTTGTCGATTTTAGCAAAGGTAAGTAGAGAAAACTCTTTTGTAGTATCCATTGCCATGAAATTATTGGGCTTGTTAACTGGGTCTGGATCTATTGTAATATAAGTATTATGTCCGTTTAACTTAACAAACAGCTTGTTGTTGCTATCGCCCCAATCTGAAATATCATCAGTGTCATGATTTCCTGTGGGGCTTGAAAAGCTCAAGCCATGAAATGACCCACTGTAATTATTTGATGTTGAATCAGGAAAGTCGTTTTTGGTGATGCCAAATATTTTGCGGAGAATTTCTTTTAACCAATTCAGGCGTAAAACCTGATCAAATTCTAAATAGACAATATTTGGCGTCACTGTACCTTCCACTAAAATCGGATAGCTGAACGCCATCTCTGCAGTTCTTGAAACTTCAACTCCCTGCATTTCTCCGCTGATGAAAGTCTGTATTTTATAGTTTTGACTGCTCGATGCAAAACTATATCTAATACTATCTACTTTACAATTGTTATAGACCTCTTCCCCTGCTCCATATATCCTTGTAAATACCATATCTGTTGTAGAAACTCCACCAGAAGAGCCACCGACTTCTACACCGCCACCTTCCGTCATACTTTGCAAATCTTCCAAAAAGTTCTCTGAAGCCGCTTCTCTTACGGCTCTTTTCAGGATAAAATCGCTGAGATTTTCTATTTCTTTATTTAACTGATTTCGTATCAGGACATCCGGCACTCCGCCTATGTTTCTATATACGGATGTGAGTACTGATGCAAAGATTGTCGTCATCAGAACTACGAATATAAGCATTGCGCGTCCCATATCTTTCTCCTTTAGGCTCCGTGTTGCAAGTATCTATTCATAAAATAGCATTTCAATTGCAGATTAGAGCGCAGCGGCTGATCCGGCTTCCAGGGTGATTCGCGCCTGAAGGTGAGCAAAACTTCAGCGCTCATAATATCTGTTCTGTCTGTAGTGATAGCATCATCTTTGTCATAATATCCAAGCTTCATATCTTCTATAAATAGTATGTGTCCCATGGGAAAGATTATCTCCCCGTCTTGTATGATGTTCATCACTCTTCCCCAGCCGTCTTCTGCTTCATTTAACACAATCTCCACCGTGTGGGGCTCTTCTGAAAGTTCATCTTTTTCATAATCCCAATATGTCCTAAACTTTATGGTATTTTCATTTGCCACCACGCAGACTATCTCGTCAGGCTTAGTTTCCACTTGCTCTTTACCATAGCCTATTCCCACCATGGAAAACACATGGTTAATAGTCTCCGCTACATCATCCATGTGTGAAATCATGGAGCCAGTGTAATATAGCCGCATGGCGTTTTCTTGCAATTGGAGCTGAAAAGTCATCACCATAAGCAGAAGCGTTCCGCCTATGATCATGCCGCCGACAACGTCTAGCATTACTCCCATGATCAGTTCCCTAATGCCTTTGTATATATCCGCGTCATGGAATAGGGATGCCTTAAATAAGAAGGACCGGTGACGGTGACAGTCATTTTTATATAGAAGCTTGGTACTTGTACATCTTTTTCAAGCTCCTCGTTATAGACAAACTCCGTGGGATTTCCGTACTGATCACAATAAACAGCATTTCTTTCAACATTATATTGTGCAGATATGTGTGAAAGATCAAGCAGAATTGACTCATTTGGAAATGACTCCACATCAAGGTCAATTAGCCCGGCAAATAGCTTCGCATCCACCTCATCCAACATGCTATGACATATCTGCGATGCCTGCACCACGGTGGTGGCATTATTCAGATAGTCCGTCTGCGCCCAGATCGCTTGATTATAGGTAAGCGAGAGCGTGGTGAAAAGCACCGTTGCAAAGAGAGCCAAAACCATTTCCATCATGTGCATGATTTATTCCTCCGTAGCCACATAGAGAACTTCGGCGAGGTCGGTGATTCCTTCGCGCATTCTTTCCACGCCGCTATCTCTCATGGAGAGCATGCCATGTCTTTCAGCTATTTCGCGAATTCGTTCTTCGTCGATTTCGCTTACGCTTCTGATGATCTCTTCCTTGATTTCGGGATAGAAATACAGGGCTTCGGCAACGCTCGTTCTGCCCTTGTAGCCATTATGACACTTAGGGCAACCATTTGCCTGATAGATAGTTCCGCTTTCCAGTTCCTCTCGCGTGAGCCCCAGCTGCATAGCTGCTTCCCAGTTATCTTCCGTAATGGGAATACGGCAGTGATTACAGAGCCTGCGCACCAATCTCTGCGCGATGATGATATTGATGGAATATGCCAAAAGGAAGGTTTCGATTCCCATCTTATACAATCTCGTAATCGCTGAAGGAGCGTCGTTTGTATGCAAGGTACTAAAAGTAAGGTGTCCCGTATTTGCCAACTTCACCGCAGTATCGGCCGTCACTTTATCACGAATCTCACCCACCATCACGATATCCGGGTCATGACGCAAAATAGAGCGGATTGCCTGCTCAAAACTCATCTTATGCCCGATCTTTAGCTGACGCGCACCGTGTATCACATATTCCACGGGGTCTTCACAAGTGAGCACGTTCACATCGGGATTGATCACGTGGTGCAGCGCGGCAATCAGCGTTGTGGATTTACCGCTACCCGTGGGTCCCGTCACTATCACAAGCCCTTTTGAGGTATTGATGGATTTGAGGAATTCTTTCTCCGCTTGCTCCTGGAAACCAAGCTTACGGAAGTCTGTGATCACATTTCTATCGTCTATCACCCTGATCACAACGCTCTCAAACCTGCGCTCATATTCTTGCGAAACAATGGGCAAGATTGAGATACGATAACGGATGAGATGGCCATCCACCATCCTTTGCGCAAATCCATCCTGAGCGGTATCGCGCTCGAAGCGATCAACTCCCGTAGATCTATCTTTCACCACCGCTGCCAATGCTTCCGGTGCGGTGTTTTCCTGCCTTAGCCAAAGCTGCAGCTTGCCATCTATCCTGAAATATGTGTCAACCGCATCTTTGCCATTGGGGATTATATGTATGTCCGATGCACCTTTTCTCACAGATTCTATCAGCGCGCCTTCAAAGAGATTGACCAGTAAGCTCTTATTGATCTCTTCATCAAGCGCTTGTTCGTCTATGGTGGGTTCATCTTCAACAATATCGTGTATCACATCGCCCGCTTCTTCCAGAAGCTGTAAGAATTCATTCTTTTCCGGCGAGATCTTTTCTATGATGTCGTTAATGGTCTTAATAGGTGACCAAAATACCTCCAGCTTGCGATAGCGCGTGCGCGAGGTGATTTCTTGGATCACCGTATTTGTGGGATCGCTGCTGATAACGCGCATAACATCCCGCGAACCCTTTTGAAAGCCGAAAGGCAATATTTTGTGGAAGACAAGCTTTTTCTTGAAGTCTTCCCCTGCATCAGCGCGGATATGATCCAAAAGCTGCTTGGCAGTTTCCAGCTGCGAAGCGGGAATCTCCTCCATGTCCTTCTTGAAAGTGGGGAAGGCATAGTAAACCGAGAGCGCCTCGTAGATGGTATCGTGAGCTGCGCCGAATTCTATCTCCAAAACCCTCGCCAGTGCGCTCGCGGAGCTACCGCCATATTCTTCCATCTTGACCAATGCCTTCTTGGTTAATCACCATATATTCGATGAAGAGACCATGAAGAAGGCATTGGTCAAGATGGAAGAATATGGCGGTAGCTCCGCGAGCGCACTGGCGAGGGTTTTG
>DUNQ01000082.1 GCA_012839325.1 Candidatus Cloacimonadota bacterium | reverse complement strand
GGTGGCTCAGATGCGCGAAGTTGCCATGCCGCCGAGCGCGTCCACGAGACCGATGTCTTTAGCTTGCGCACCCGTCCAGACGCGACCTTGAGCAATCTCATGAACCTCGTCTTTGCTCATGCCTCTTCCATCTGCGACTATGCCTATGAAATCGTCATAAGTGTGTTCAATCATGCTTTCCAAGATGTTCTTTTCGCTATCTCTCATGGGGCGATGCAATGCACCGAGATCGGCATGTTCGCCCTTCTTCACGGTGCTCCAATTCACTTTCACTTTCTTAAAGAGTTCGCTGGCATTGAAAGCGAGTCCTATCACGCCGATCGAGCCGGTGAGCGTTGTGCCGTCCGCCACGATCTTATCTGCATTTGCAGCGATATAATAGCCGCCGCTTGCCGCACTTCCTGCCATGGAAACCACTATGGGCATATTATTCTCTTTCTTAGCAAGCTCAAGCTCTCTTAGGATGATGTCTGATGCCTGAGCACTTCCGCCGCCGCTATCCACGCGCAAGATTATTCCCTTATATTTGGGATCTTTACGAGCTTTGCGGATGAGATCAACCGTGGTTTGATGAGCTATCTTCTGCCCGGCTTTGCCTTTGCCCATCACGATGTTTCCACTTGCATAGATCACCGCGATGAGATTTTCTTTTGGCTTAGCCCACTCATAATTATGATAATTCGCCATTTCTTTGCGCTCTTTAGAGAATGAAAAGTCTTTTTTCAGCTCTCCTTTAAGCTCGTCTTGATAGATGAGTTTATCCACCAAACCTGCATCCAGCGCCTCTTGCGCGATCACATAAGGTCCCTCATCCACGAGCTCGGCGATGGGCTTGATCAGCCTGTCTCCGCGCCCGGTTTCGATGGACGCAAGAACCTGTTCATAGATGCTGTCCAAGAGCGATTCATATACTTCGCGCTCGGCCTCTGTCATCTCGCTCTCGCTGAACATATTACCGGCATTTTTATATTTATGACTGCGCAGATTGATGGGCTCCACCCCCACGCTATCCAAGAGATCTCTCAGATATGGACTGGCAATCGCGATACCGCGCAAGTCCAGCATTCCCGTGGGATTCAAGTAAATCTTATCCGCAATCGAGGCAGAGAAAATATAGCCGCCATTAGAAATATTATCATAATAAACGCTGATATGCTTGCCGCTTTCCTTGAAATCTCTGAAAGCCTCGATCAGCTCTTGCATCAGCGCGAAAGAGGTTCCGTAGGAAGGATTTACCAATAGTATTCCATCGATAGTAGAGTCATTTTTTGCTCTTTTGAGCTCCTTCTTCATGCTATCAATAGTGCGCACATTTTTATCGAAAAGATTGATGGGACCAAGTTCATATTTGGGAGCGCGATAGCTCACCACCGTGGCTTTGGCGGGCATCTTATACCAGCTTTTCGGGCTCATACCCAAGAGCGGCTTATATGCCAGAGACGATAGATGCGCATAGAGATAGCCATGATTATCCTCATCGCTGAGTCGCGCAAGTCCGCCGGTCTGAGTTTTGCCGAAAGCCATGCCGATAGAGAGCAGCGCAGCTTTTTCGTCAAAATTATAGGTCCCGCCTATCTTGATGCCGTCAAACACCTGCGTATTCACTCCCAAAAGGAAGTTATTTACCTCATAATCACCGTCTTTATTCTTACGATAATCCAGGTCAGCACTTAGCTCTAACCTATAATCATCAATGTTTTTATTAAAGGCAAAAGGACGGATAGCGATGCCGCCGTGATAGCCGGGTGCGGCATTTACGGGATTGTCCAAAGTAAAAGCCACCGAAGTGCTATTGTGAGGCCTATATGTGAGAGCGGAACGGAATACTCCATCTTTAAAATTGCGTTGATTGTTGCGATAGTTTACGCCCATATAGAGATTTGGCAGGATGTGAGCATCAAGCGCTTCAGAACCTATGCCAAACTGATGGTAATTCTCGGAATTATCCCTTTCATAAGAATAGCTAAAGCCACCGGAATTAAAGATTAACCAATAGTGTTTTTGAAATTTTTCTTTGTCCAAATGGTGGACAATACTGAGTCCATCCCCGCTGCTCGTGCCCAAAAGAGATGGGTTCACATGGGGGATAAAGAGGTTGTCGATCGCGGCGGCAGGAAAGTCTTGCTGGCTCAATGAGTACTGAGCAAAGAGGGTTCCACAGCCGAAAACGAACAGTGATATCATCAAAATGACAAGTCTGTTGCGCATAATAGTCTCCTACTATTCTTTTTATTTCACTCCCGATTGATTTACAAGGATGTCTGTATTGCATAAATTGTCAATCAAATAAATGCAAATCACAGAAATACGTGAATATTTTTGTAAAACAGCGGCGCTGGCAAGAGTCGAAAATACTCCTTTTAATCGCTGTAAATCGCGGCGCCGTCTATCTCAGTTCGCTGAAAGATGTGCTGAACAGTCCAAAAGTTTTCACCATCGACGTATAGAATATCCTTTTCAATGGCAATGGCTGTGAGCCCGGATTCCTCTTCTCCTTTGATGCCGAGATCTATCAGCATGGAAAACTCGGGCAGCGTGGAAAGATCGTCTTCCGCGCTTAGCCCCAGAGGGGTGGTATTGATCAAAAGATCACATTTTTCAAGCTCTTGCGCGGGTAGTTTTAGCTTTTCGCTCAGCTCTTTTAGTTTCTCTTTATTTCTCGCGCTGAGGAAAACCTTTGTATAGCCCTGCCTTTTTAGCTGAGCGGCAAAGGCGTAAGCACAGTCCCCGCTGCCATATAGCTGTATCGTAGCATCTTTTGCTACCTTCATATCCCTCAGAATATGGTTCAATGCAACTATATCCGTATTTGTGCTGCGCACAAAGCTCTTAAAGCCTTCATGATAGGTGTTATCAAGGCTTTTCCTATCCCAAAAGGCAACCGTGTTTATGCTATGGCGATGACTTCCCAGATATTTTGCCATCTCGTGCTTAAACGGCGAGGTGATGGCAAGTCCAAACACATTGTGTACAGCGCTTCGGGTCTTTAGCCAATCCAGCACCTCATGCAGCTCGGCGATGTCGTTTATGGGCGCGGGAAGATAGGCATAGTGCTTTTCCTTGGGCAAAGATATCTCGCCCTCTTCATCAATCATCGATTTTGGCGGTTTTATCATTTCTTGTAATTCCTTGTCGGAATAGTAGTCGTTGCCCCAGGTCATGCTGCCGGATTCGCTCAGATCACCGCCTCCGATGAGCAGCACGATGTTTTCCAGATGGGAAATAGCCAACACTTTAGTAAATTCCCAATAGTTTGGCTGGCTTTGAACTACGGGATCTATCAAGGCAAAATATGCGGCGGCTGAATTGAAATGAAAAAAGAATGTGCGTTGAAAGAAAGCCCACTTGCCCAAAGCGTTAAAGATATATTTGCGATTGGGACGCGCGGCAATCATCTCCGCGCAAGCCGTCATCTCGGAAAAGCTTTCGGGCTCGAAGATTAGCTTATAAAATTTCGCCTCTATGGACGTGTCCAAAAAGTCCTCAATCTGCTCTTGATCAAAATCTATGAGATGTGTGGACAGGATAAGTCGCTCAGGCGGCACTTCATCGGCATATTCTTGATATTCCTCTATGTCCAAATCTATCATAGCCTTAGAAGAAAGCATACGCTTAAATATCTCTTTATCAGGATCTTCCTGCCTATTAGTCAAGATTGTAAATTGATTGAATTTCTGCCATTTCACCTCTTTCAAATCACCGCTGAGATCAAGGCGAAATTCGTGCATCCTTTGCTTCTTGCCGGAATCTGCAAGTTCTTCTATATACGGTGAGGAAAAGATTATAATCATTTTGCACTTATCCTTAAAGTTATATTTATCAGTTCTTTCACGAGTTCGGGATCGAGTTCATATTCTTTGGCAATCTCCTGCGCACGGCTCATGATCTCCTCTTCCCTTGCCATATCCCTCTTTGGAAGGCTGTTTTGGCGCTTATATTCTTTCACCTGCCTCACCACCTCTCTACGACGATAAAGCAGCAGGAGCAGCTCCTCATCCAGCTTATCAAGCGTTTCGCGGAAACCAGCCAGGTCTTGTTTACTGCCGTCTATCAATCTTTGTGCTTGAACGGCATCCGCAAGAACAAGCTTGAGCATTGCTTCCACCACCGGGATGATGCGTGGAATATGGCAACTATCGTGCCTGCCCTTTAGCTCAATCTGAACAATCTCACCGTCTTTCGTGAGCGCAGATTGCTTTTTACCGATGGAGGATACGGGACGGATATACAGCTCAAAAAAGATATTTTGCCCGGTGCTGATGCCGCCTAAGATGCCGCCATGATGGTTTGTCAAAGTGCCGTCTTCCAAAAATCTGTCGTTCACCTCGCTGCCCTTAGCTTTCGCCAGTCTTTCACCGTCTCCAAAGAGAATGCCGCGCACGGTGCCGATTGAGAGCATAGCTTTGGCTATATTTGCCGAAAGCTTTTCATAGATGGGATCGCCCAAGCCCGTGGGAACGCCTGTGACGCGGACACCTAAGACTCCGCCCACGCTGTCTTTATCCTCTTTTATTTCATCTAAATAGCTAAGCAGGCGCGGGTAGCTCTCTTCATCAGTCCAATGATGCGGATTCTTTGCGTTTGCACCCGAGCCGGGACATGGGTTCTCTACTTCGCCTATAGAAAGCGTTATAATCTCAATCTCCATCTCGCCCAAGATGCTTTCGCTTAGCTTAGAGGCAATCACACGCGCCAAAGTTTC
>DUNQ01000081.1 GCA_012839325.1 Candidatus Cloacimonadota bacterium | reverse complement strand
CCAGTCGTTATTAGGACCGGCAGTTGCGGCAAAGCAAGCGGCAAATTTGTCGCCGCTATGCGCATCAAAGTCCATCTCAGGAGTGGTTGCACTCGGATTGAAGATGATATAGCTCATAGCTGTTCCGGTTCCGGGGAAGTCTATGCCTGTGAAGCCATAGGTTCCGGAGCCATCGAGATCATGCAAGATCCAAGGATCGAAGGTGGTTGCAAAGTTTGGATAGCTTTCAAAGTCATCGATAAGCACGACAGCGGTGGGTTCGAGAGTGAAGTCCAAGTTCGTGGTCTGGCCGGTGACGATGATGATTCCGCTTTGGCTTCCGCTTGCGTAGCTGGGGTGGCTTGCAACAACAGTGTGGCTGCCGGCAGGCAACATCATTGAATATGCGCCTTGGGCATTCGTTGTAGCATTGTAGTTGCCGCTAACCACGGTTGCGTTTGCGATACCTTGTCCATCCTGGTTGCGAACGAAACCGGCAAGGGTTCCGATCTCAGTGAGTCTTTCAAGAGTGTTGGAGAATGCGGGGATTGAGAGGGCTCCGCCGGTGTATTCGGCTCTTACAGCCCATCTGTAGAATCCATCCGGCATAGATCCCCATCCGGTATCTTGATATGCTGTTGCACTGATTGCGGCGGGAGTGAGGGAAGTCCACTGAGCTTCGTTGGTTTCCTGACCCTGAAGCAGACGCCAGACCTGATAGCCTTCAAGTGCACGACTTTCGTTGTGCTCTATGATATTGAGTCTTTCAAGTGCGATGTCTGTGCTTCTATCGGGTGCAGCATAGCCAACATAGCCTTGGATGTTCCAGTTGTAATCCAAACCGGGAGCAATGTTATTGAGGGTATCCCACTCGCCCTGGAAGAACATCATGTTTCCAAAGCCTTCTGTGGCGGGACCTGCATCACAACCTGCCGGCCATCCGGTGGTTGTATTACAGCGCATGCCAAACCAGAGTTCTTCCTGTCCGGTGATCATCACGGGATCATCGAGAACAACGATATTGAATGCTGCCGTTTCGTGTGCGAAAGTTTGGTCAACTACCATCTGTCCGGGAGCTGTAGGGCTTCCGCCGGTCCATACACGGATTGAGTATGTGCAAGCGGCTTCGTTTGGCCATACTTTCACTGCATGCAGGCTGGTGCCGGCATATTCCTGAAGAGCGGATGCGGGGAAGCGGATAGCCACGTCAAAGTCTGCGGCACCACCGGTTCCGATAGCGTCGTCGTTTTCACCACTGTCATAGTGAATCCATTCGCCGCCGGCTGTTCCGGGCTCCATCCAGGTGATATTGACGTTATTTCCTGCTTCAACAGCTTCTACGGCTGCTACGGGCAGGGTTATTTCGTTAAGAACGAAGTTGAGCTCCACGGTTGCGCCGGGTGCGATAACCACGCCGGTTTCGGTCATGGTCTCATATCCGGTCTTAGCAGCGGAAACCTCGTAGGTTCCTGCATAAATTGCAAAAGCATATTCACCGTTTACGTCTGTTACGCCGCTATAATCACCGGCTGTAATCGTCACGCCTTCGATGGGGAGGTCTGTGCCCAGTTCGTAAACTGTGCCTTCAAGAGTTCCCATCATGCCTTTGTGCAGTTCTTGCGAGAATGCTGCGGGAGACATTACGTCGTTTGTATATACTGATTTCACAGCATACTTATAGACGCCGGCAGGGAGCGGGCCCCAGCTTGCATCGTTATATGCTTCTGCTGTGATAGTGTTTGTTGTAAGAGTAGTCCACTGAGCTTCGTTGTCCTGATCGTCTGCAAGCAAACGATAGACTTTGTAGCCCAACATAGCGCGATCTTGCGGCTGTGCGGGCTTGCTAACGATGGTTACAGGATTGGGTTCAACGATTGCGCGAGGAACGGGAATGCCTCTGCTATTGGAAACACTGCTTGCCTGGATTGCTGCATCGCTCGCTGTGGTGAGACGCTGTGCTGCGCGGCTGGGGCCGGCGTAGAAGTCATCTACCCAGAAGATGAAGCAGTCATCGGATACGCAATTGATTCCAACGTGGATCTGCTGACCTGCATAGTCAGAGAGATCAAAGGTGAATTCTGTCCAATCAAGTGGTACTTGAATGTAGTTGGGACCGCTGATGATGGTGAAATCTGCCACATCTGTTCCCGTAGTGGAAACACCGAGGTGGAAGCGTTCAAGGCCATAGTCCATATAGGTCTTTGCCCAGAAGCTTACTTCGCCGCCGCCCAATACTTGCGGGCTGATCAGCCAGTCGTTATTGAGTCCGCCTTGTGATGCAAAGCAGGCTGCAAAGTTTTCGCCGCTGTATGCGGGATGCTCATCAAGCGGAGGTGTGGTTGCATTTGGAGTGAAGATGATGAAGCTCATGGCAGACCCGCTTCCGGGGAAGTCGATTCCGCTAAAGCCATAGGTGGGCAAGCCATCTACGTCATGAGTTACCCAATCGCCAAATTCTGTAGCGAAAGGTGCATAATCTTCAAAGTCGTCCTCATAAGCTACGCCGCCGGGAACAGGAGATTCCCAAGTGAGGTCAACGCTCTGGAAGTCTGCTGCTTCTGTAGCGATAACGCTGTGAGGAGGATATGCAACTTCGTTTACTATAATATCACCCATGTTGATATTAGTGGTGCCTACATCCAGGTTGCCGCTCGTCATGGCATAGCCGAGAGCGCTGGCATTATAGGTATAAACATGGTTTGCATATACGTTCGGAATCGTGAAGTTTCCGCTTGCATCGGTTTCCGCACTGTAGGGCTCATAGCCGCTGAGCGCGAACATAGCATCGGCAATACCAACGGTGGGAGCATCGCTGCCAACGATTCTGCCGGTTACGCTAACCTGAGGAAGCTGGACTAATACGAAGTTCTGAACTGTATTTTCATCTTCTATAATTGTGACAGTGTGGCTTGTATCTGCATAACCGTGCAAGGATGCTGTAACGGTCTGCTGTCCAAGCGGCACGTGTGAGAAGGTATAGTTACCTTGTGCGTCTGTCGTGGTTGTGAATACTGTATTTTCAACTACAAGGGTCACTCCTTCCAGAGGTTCACCTGCGCCGGTGACGGTTCCACTAAGAGAACCCATCTCCACGACGTCAAGGAAGAAACGAGCGTTACTTCTGTTCATGGAAGCAGTACCGGTGGTGCCGGTAGTTCCGCTGGCAGTATCACTATTGAAGCGCAAGCTGCTGTTGAAGCCGGTATTCGTCATAAAGGTGAGAGCATTACGTGCATAATCACCGGTAATGGGGTCTGTGACTATATCTATCAAGAGGTTGGATGCTCCGTCCCACATATATGGGGTGGTGAATGCGTGCAAGTTCCAACCGGTAGCGGGCATGAAGCTCGCTGCTTGGAATACCTCTTGGTAGTCGCCTGCTTCAAAGCTGGTGCTAAGAGCGGTTTGATCGGTATCTTTGATGCGAATGCGGTAGTTTGTCATAGGGGTGCATTCATCGAGTGAGGACACGTTGAAAGCAATGGCACTCAGCATGCCGGGAGCTGCGCCGGCTGTGAAAAGCTCATCAGCTGTGAAGAGGAACTGCTCACGGAAGGCTCTATACCATGTTCCATAAGGTGCGGGTGCGCCGGTATTACCGTTTGTGCCGGTGCCGGTGCCGAGTTCTACAACCAGCAAACCTTCTGCCATCACGTTCACGGTGAGCATGGGGGTCGCGTCGTTTGCAGGGTTTTCATCGTTGGGCATATCCACGAGACCAAAGATCTGGGTTTCGCCTGTTTGAGTAGGTGTCCAGTTTAGTACAAAGTCAAGCTCTTCCATGGGGTCGATACTCGTGCCGGGAGCGCTGGCAATTTCTGTATTAGGTGCTTCCATAAGCTTAACGGTGTAGTTGGTCACTGTGTTAGGCGAGATGTTTTTGACTCTGATGGTGTAGCCGATGGTGCTGTTGACGTTCGGTGTGGTGGGACCTGTAATGCTTATTCCAACCATATCTTGCATGTCAAGCTGCTGCATATTAAGGATCATGTTGCTTCTGTTCATAGAAACCGTTCCGGTCGCGGCAGTATCAGCAGGAATCGAGTCGCTTTGGTAGCGTAAACTGCTACTGAAATCCATGCTTGTGTAATATACGGATGCGTTTTGAGTGTATCCGCCAACGAGATCGCATACTACGTCAACGAGAATGTTTGATGCGCCGTCCCAATCAAAAGGAACTGCGAAAGGATGCAGGTTCCAGCCAGGCTCAGGCATGAAAGAGGCGGCTTGGAACACCTGGGTGTAGTCCCCTGCTTCAAAGTTTGTTGTAAGCTCTTGCTGTGTGGTGTGTTTGAGGCGAATACGATAATTTGGCATAGCGGAGACATTATTGAGGTTTGCCACTTCAAAAGAGATGGCATAAATCTCTCCGGGTCCGCCGCCGGCGTTGTTGAGTTCGCTGGCTTTGATCAGATATTGTTGGCGGAAGTTCTGCCAGTAGGTGCCATAAGGCGTGGGAGCTCCGGTGGTGGTATTAGTTAAAGTGCCATCACCAACTGCTATCTCCACGAGACCTTCAGGCATGACCGTCACGGGATACATTAGTGTGTTGTCATTCGCAGGGTTTTCATCCCCTACTTTCTCCACGCGACCAAAGAGCTCGAAAGCTCCTTCTTCGTCGGGAGTCCACGTGAATTCAAATTCAAGCTCTTCCATGGAATCGATGGCTATGCCATCTTCGCTTCCCAGAACTATTTCGGGAGCCATCATGAGCTTGACGGTGTAGTCTGAAACTGTGGTAGGACAGAGGCTCTTGACTCTTACGGTGTAGATTGCGTCCGAATTCAAAGAAGGTGAATTGGGACCGGTAATGCTCATTGCAACCATGTCAACCATGTCAAGTTGTTCCATCATGAACTTCATGTTCGAGCGATTAGCAAGGATGCTGCCGGTTGTGGCGGTGTCACCATTCTGACTATCACTTTGGAAACGAAGGCTACTGTTAAAGGGGGTTACTGTGTAAGGGCAAGCAGGATTACGGGCATAGTTTCCGGTAATCACATCAGTAACGGTTTCAATTAAGATATTGGATGCGCCGTCCCAAACAAAGGGTGCGTCAAATTCGTGGGTATTCCAACCAACGGTAGGCATGAAAGAAGCTGCTTGGAAAAGTGTTTCATAAGTGCCTGCTTCGAAGTTGGTGGTAAGACTTGTCTGATTTGTGTGCTTCATGCGAACTCTGAAGTTCGTCATGGGGGTAGCATCATCAAGATCCGTTACCTCGAAAGCTACGGACGAGATTTCACCGGGACCGCCGCCGGCATTATTGAACTCACTTGCGAGAATCAAGAATTGCTGACGGAAAGCCTTGTACCAAGTTCCGTAGGGAGCCGGTGAGCCGGTATTGCCATTTACCGCGGTGCCATCTCCAATCATTACGGGTACTTGTGCAAAAAGATTACTCATAAAACTGATACACAGTATCGCGAGTAATACGAAAAGTAAGTTTTTCTTCACTGCATTTCTCCTTTAGGTTTTTAATCCAATTTTTATGTGTCTATTATCATGTTACAAGCTTGTTTTGAGCCTGCATCACCTTTTTATGTTTATGCTATCTCGCTTATGTCGATATCGTCGGCAAATCACGGGAAAGCAGATCACACTATATTTCACGACTAAAAAAGCATCGAAACATGGAGAGCATTTCACATAGAAATTAAAATTCCATGTTTCGATGACCAACATAGCATTACCAATAATCCTGTCAAGAAAGATTTTTGTTATTATGCATCATTGCGGAATACAACCGACTTAGAAGATTTGTCAAAATCAACCATTATATTACTTTCAAGTGCTTTCGTGTCCCCTAAAAGCACTTTTGCAAGAGGGTTTTCTATCTGACTCTGAATGGCTCTTTTTAGCGGTCTTGCTCCATATTGCGGATCGTAGCCAAGCTCTGCAATGTGATCCGTGAGAGCATCGGTGAAGGAAATCTCTATATCTCTACTCATGAGCCGCTTTTTGAGTATATTTAGCTGCAGCTGCACTATCTGGCGTATTTGATCTTTATCCAAGCGATGGAAGACTATGATATCATCCAAGCGGTTAAGAAACTCCGGCCTGAAATGCTGACGCAGAATGTCCATCAAAACGGGCTGAAGCTCTTTGACATCGCCTTCATGCTCATAGATTTGATGACTGCCAATATTTGAAGTGAGGATGATCACGCTGTGCTTAAAATCCACCGTACGTCCCTTGCCATCGGTGAGTCTGCCTTCATCTAATATCTGAAGTAGCAGGTTAAAAACATCGGCATGCGCCTTCTCGATCTCATCGAAGAGAACAACACTATATGGTCTTCTGCGAATGGCTTCCGTGAGGTATCCGCCTTCTTCATAGCCCACATATCCCGGAGGTGCACCGATGAGCCTAGCCACCGAGTGCCTTTCCATGAATTCACTCATATCCAGCCTGAGCAAAGACTTATCGCTATCAAAGAGATAGTGTGCAAGGCTCTTGGCAAGCTCCGTCTTCCCCACTCCCGTGGGACCCAAAAAGATGAAGGAACCGATAGGACGATTTTCATCCGAAAGCCCGCTACGACTGCGCCTGATGGCATCCGAGAGCGCAACTATGCCATCTCTCTGACCAATCACACGCTGCGCAAGCACTTCTTCCAAACCCAAGAGTTTACTCATCTCGCTCTGAGCCAATTTGGATACGGGGATGCCCGTCCATTTGGACACAACTTCAGCGATGAGCTCTTCATCCACCTGTTCTTTGAGCAGACTGGGCTCGCCTTCTTTCTTGGACTCTGTGAGGCTACTGAGCTCCGCTTCCTTCTGAGCCAAAAGCCCATAGCGAATCTCAGCCGTGCGCGCATAATCACCATCTCGCTCGGTTTTCTCTGCCTCAGTTCTCAGCGATTCTATCTCTTCTTTGAGCTTGCGTATGCCTTCAATCTCTTCCTTTTCTTTTTCCCAACGCAACTTCAAGACCTGTTGCTCCTCAGAGAGTTCAGCCATCTCACGACTCAGTGCCTCCAAGCGCGATTTGGAGCCGGCATCGCTCTCCTTGGAAAGCGAGAGCTTTTCTATTTCCAATTGACGCAAGCGACGCTGTATCTCATCCAATTCAGAAGGCATGGAATCTATCTCCAAGCGCAGGCGAGAACAGGCTTCGTCCACGAGGTCTATAGCCTTATCCGGCAAGAATCTATCCGAGATATAGCGAGCCGAGAGCGTAGTCGCCCGTGCAGATCACCGATACGGCGTTGATCGCGGCGACTACGCTCTCGGCTCGCTATATCTCGGATAGATTCTTGCCGGATAAGGCTATAGACCTCGTGGACGAAGCCTGTCATCCAATTCAGAAGGCATGGAAT
>DUNQ01000080.1 GCA_012839325.1 Candidatus Cloacimonadota bacterium | reverse complement strand
TGGATATGAACCTAAATTTACTCAAGGATTTTCCTGCTCCCAGTTGGGAAGAATGGAAAGAGCTGGTAGTGGAGTCTCTTAAGGGTCGTGATTTCGACAAAGCCCTGAAAACCCGCACCTATGAAGGAATCCTGCTCGAACCCATTTATCGCAAGGAAGACATCCAAGACCTCGAATTCCCAAAAAGCGATCCCGGTCAAGCGCCTTTCGTGAGAGGAAACGACCCTCAAAAATTGATAGACGAAGGCTGGTATATTGCTCAAAAACAAAATGAAAAAGACTTCTCTAAGCTAAATGAGATCATCAAAGACGAGCTCAATCGCGGTTTGACCATGATAAATTTCTGCATGTCAAATTGTCGTGAAGGCATAATGATCAATAGTTTAGAAGACTTTGAAACCTTGCTTGAGGGGATAGATATCCTGGCGGCTCCGCTCTTTATCCAAAGCAGCATCACCAGCCGTCAATCCTTTCCGCTACTCTTACAATATCTCGAAAAAAACGGTATCTCCTCCGAAGAGCTGCAAGGCGCGCTCGGAGTGGATCCCATAGGTGAATTTGCCATGAAGGGCTTTTTGAGCCTCAATTTCGATGAAGTATGGCAAAAGATCGAAGATATCGTAATCACAAGGCTTAAGCATGCCCCAAAGATGAAGTCATTTGTAATTGACAGCACTGTGTATGAAAATGCCGGTGCATCAGCTGTTCAGGAATTGGCCTTCGTTTTGGCAACCGCAATCTCCTACCTCAAAAAGCTGATAGATAAAGGCATAGACATCGATATGCTGGCGCCGCTTTTCAGCGTGAAGCTTTCGCTGGGCTCAAATTTCTTTATGGAAATTGCCAAGATCAGAGCTTTCCGCTTGCTTTGGGCAGAGATGATCAAAGCATTTGGCGGCAATGAGCAGTCCCAAAAGATCTGGATTCACGGACGCACGGCAGACTTCAATAAATCTGTATATGACTTATATGTGAATATGTTGCGCACCACAACGGAAGGATTTTCCGGAGTCATCGGCGGTGTCGATAGCTTGGAAATCACTCCCTTCGATTCCGTGGTTGCAAAAAATACTGAGTTCTCTCGCAGAATGGCGCGCAATCAGCAGCTCATCCTCAAAGAAGAAGCTCACTTCTCCAAGGTGGCAGATCCCGCCGGCGGTAGCTATTATATTGAAAGCCTCACCGCGCAACTCTCTGATCTGGCATGGAAACTCATGCAAGGTATCGAAGGCATGGGCGGAATGCTCACAGCTCTGCAAAGTGGCAAAATCCACGAGATGCTGGAAGAAACCGCCAAGGCGAAGATCGACGCTGTAAATAGGCGTCGCGATGTCTTCGTGGGTGTGAATATGTATGCAAATCCGGATGATAAGTATCAACCGCCTATGAAATTGAATAAGTTTGAGTATCAAGATAATATGATGCTTTTGGATCATGGTCCCATCAAGCCCATCAGGTTGCTTGAGCAGGTGGAAGAGCTTCGCGCCATGGTTAGCGCAAAGGCTCCGAAGATCATGCTTTTGAAC
>DUNQ01000079.1 GCA_012839325.1 Candidatus Cloacimonadota bacterium | reverse complement strand
TATTACCAGTCCGACGATTATTCCCATTGTTTTCTTTTTCATGATCTATTTCCTCATGTTCCAGGTGCTGCCTTCGGGGGAGTCTTTGATCTCTATGCCCAGCGCCAAGAGATCGTTGCGAATCTTATCCGCCAAAGCCCAATCTTTACGTTCGCGGGCGTCGTTGCGATAGTTTAGCATCATCTCTACCAATGCTTTAGAGAGATCCGGAATCTCCTCGGTGAGGCGCTTTTCGGGGTCTTTGAAAAAGCCCAAGGTTCTTCCAAGTTTGAGCAACATCTTCGCCGCATCCTGACGCAAGGGAAGCTCGTTATTTGCGCTGCGAGTGATATTTGCCAGTTCAAAAAGAGTGGCGATCGCCTTGGCTGTATTAAAGTCATCGTTCATGGAATCTTGGAAGCTTTCTTCATGGGCGAGGATCTCCGGTGAACTCACGGGATTCTCATCCAAGCTGTCCATACCTATGCCGGCTAATGCTTTATAAAAGTTATCCACCGCTTTGTCGGATTCGATAATTAATTCACGATTGAAGTCGATTGGTGAGCGGTAGTGCTTTGAAAGGAAGAAAAAGCGGATAGCTTCGGCGTCATACTGCTTGAGTATATCACGTGCAGTGATGAAGTTATCCAGGCTTTTGCTCATCTTTTCGCCTTCCATATTCAGGAAACCGTTGTGCATCCAATAGCGTGCCAAGGGCTTGCCGGATAGCGCGAGGGCTTGTGCATTTTCGTTCTCATGGTGGGGAAATACGAGATCTATCCCGCCGCCATGGATGTCAAAGCTTTGTCCGAGATGGTGTTGGCTCATTACAACGCATTCCGTGTGCCAGCCGGGGCGCCCTTCTCCCCAAGGGGAATCCCAAACGGGTTCGCCGGGTTTGCTCTTTTTCCAGAGCGTGAAGTCGGCGGGATGCTTCTTTTGTATGTTTTCTGCTACTCTTGCGCCTGCCTTTTGATCTTCTATCTGCTTTCCGCTCAGTGAGCCATATTCAGGAAGTGCGGCGGTGTCGAAATATACATCGCCTTCCACTTCATAGGCAAAGCCTTTTTGCTGTAGATCGTGGATGAGCGCGATGATCTGGGGCATTACCTCGGTGGCGCGGGGCTGAAAGTGAGGGCGTTTGATGCCCAGCGCATCGGTATCTTCCAAGAATGCCTCGGAATACTTATCTGCAATTGTCTTGAAATCAGTGTTTTCGGCGATTGCTTGCTCAATGATTTTGTCGTCTATATCGGTGATATTTTGCACATAGCTCACCTCATAGCCGAGGTATTCAAAGTAGCGGCGCACCACATCAAAGAATAGAAAAGCGCGGGCATTGCCGATATGAAAATAGTTATAAACGGTGGGTCCGCAGGCATATAGTTTGAGCTTGCCTTCTTCCAGCGGGATGAATTCTTCTTTTTTTCTTGTTTTCGTGTTGTATAGCAGCATGAGAGCTCCTGTTATTTATAAATTACCATTGTTTCGGTTTTCTCGCCTTTCTTGCCGCTGAATGACTTGGCTTTCAGGCGAACAAAATAGCTGTTATTTGCCAGCTTGTTTGCATATTTATCGCGTGCGTCGAAGGGAACTTTGTTAAATCCTTCTCTGCCTATGGTTTTAATTGTGCGGATCTTGCGCCCGCTCATGGTGAAAATATCAATCTCCACCTCGCTGTCTTCCGTGAGCACATAGGTGATGTATCCGCTGTCTTTCATAGGGTTTGGATATATGAGCAGATCGCTGATCTTGAGCGGGAGATTGCGCTGAGCAATGAAGTTTGTGGTGGCAACCGAGGGGATATTGTAGTTATCAAACACGATCAGCTGAAGAGTGTGTGCCCCTGCATCGAGCTGAGGCAGGCGATATCTCACGGTGCCGGAAGTATATGAATCCAGGTCGTATTCAAAGTAATCGGTGATGGAGGTGATCTGTGAGCTGCCATCAAGGCTGAGGAGGATGTTGTGTCCGGCTACACCCGTGATATTGATGCCGTTTTCATCCGAAATCTTGGCATAAAGCATGGGGGAGAGCCCTACCTTGTCGCCGTCTTTATAGCTCTCGGAATCCAAATAAAGCTTTATCTGTGGCGGGCCATCGTTTGCATCAGAATCGGAAGACGCTTGTCCGGAAGTGGAGATGGGATGCAGATAGCTTATGTATCCTTCTTCGCTTGCATCATCCCAAATATAGCTGTAAGCAACTGCACCGCTGCCTCTTTGAGTGTCGTCGGGAACGATGAAGCCGGCGTCAAATTCAGAATTTGAAACGCTTACTTTACCCTTGAAAAGCATGTTGCCGGGGCGTGATATTCTTATTCCGCCCATTATGTAAAATGCTTCGGTGTCTTTCACATAAAATTCTGCTTCTCCGCTCAGCGCAGGCGAGGAAAAGCTTCCTGCCAGCTGCACTTGCTCGCGTGAATCCAACACTCTATCATCCTTTGAATCAGGATCTGCATAGTCCAAGCTTTGCGTTCTTTGGGGCGGAACTATGTGAAGATTGGGATCGCCGAAGATTACGAATTGGCTGTTATTTGACGTGCTCAATGAATGTTGAAGCTTTGCGCTTACCATGGCTTCGCCGAGCCTTTTATAGTGGTTGGTTATATTTGGCACAAAATACATCATCAGGGATTGGTTTGCGTTGCCCCAGCTCTGACCCGTTGCTGCCACAGAGGCAATGCCGCCGCGGTCTTCAAGCAGTATGGTCTTCTCTGCAAGGCTCACATAAGCCCAATGGTAAAATAGGGCAATATCACAGGATGATGCTATGAAAAGGGGGAGTTGACCGCTATTGTCGAAACGCCCTAAGTCTGTGCTTCCGGTGTAGTAATTCTGCATGCCGAGAACGTCGAAAGAACCGTGTCCCACGTAAAACCAAATCAATTTCCCCTTGTTAATTTCGTCAAATACCAAGTTGCGCACACGAGGCTTATTCTGGTATTCATCCGGGGGATATTCCGCAGCAAAGATCTTGCACAAATCCACGGAAGGATTGATCGCTCTGCTTAGCTCTTGCATGCTTATGGTGTGCTCCGTGTCGTTGGTGATGGAGCCATTCACGAAGTCATCGGCAAGCAAAAGCATAGAGTTTTGCCAGTGTCCGGGGGTGGGCTCAAAGAGGTATTTGCGCAGGTTGTTCAGCATGATGTCCAGCTCGGCTTTGTTGTGAACGGGAAATCTGCCTAAGGCAACTTCCGGGCCTCTATTTGTTGTTATCATCGCAAGATAGTCGTCTGAGCTTACAAAGTTAGTGGGGTGTTCATAGATCATGATATGGTTGTTATTTGCCGCCATGCCGGAGAAGTTTCGCCAGTCAATACTGCCAAGGCCTAAAAGCGAGACGCTCTGTATCTTGGGAGCTGGGAAGTTGTGGAAAACATGACGGATATATTGACGTATGGCAAGGGGCTCGGGGTGTCCGCCATTGAATTGATCAATGATTGCGTCTTGGTTGACGATCTTCACGGAATAGCCCCATTTTTGGCGATGTATCTCGGCGAGCTCCTCGGCTTGTTCAAGGAATTCATTCGGCGTAATGATCAGGCTTTCAACGGGCTGTGTAGGGCTTGCTATGTCTTCCGGTTCCCATATTGCTATCTTTGCGGGACGATAAAGTTCACTGTCCTTGGCAAAATAGAGCTTGCTCTTTTGCAAAGCAGGAATTATTACCTCAAAGCCGCTATCTACCGCGTGTATTGTGGGAGAAGTAAGCGCAAGCTCACGTGTTAGTGCATAGGCTTTCACTTCTCTATGATCGCCTGAAATATAGTAGCGAGCGGGAGTGGAATTGCCCCGGGCAGCTATGTTCAAGCTAAGCTGGGAGTCATGTTTGACGTTATTTCTATAATAGGAAACTTCAATGTAGTCCAAGAGTAAGTTGTTTACCTGGTTATTGCGTAAGACCCGGATGGTCACCTTGTTTTTGCCCGGCTGGAAGAAGCTGGTATGTTCGTTAAAATTAAAGGCACTGTTGCCTGTCCAAGAGAAGATTTCTCTTTCGTCGTTTCCGCTTACAACGATCTGATCATTCACCAAGATGGATATGCTATGCGTGTTTCCGGTCTTTTCAAGCTCCGTTTGAAGGCGTAGCTTGATGTTTTGCAAGCTTTTGGGATTGGGTTCAGCATCGGGATCAGGATCAGGATTTGGGTCAACATAAAGATCGGGGGTGTCTATAAAGAAGTCGTAATCCATGGTCACAGAGCCCGAAAGACGACTCATATACCAGTTTTGACTGTGTATGATCCTACGGTATCGCTCTTCTTCTATGTGTATGATATCTATGCCATTATCTATGCTTTCCGTATATGGGGATTCAAAGTTTGTTTCGGGGATGCGCAAGGGCTTGCCGTCAAAGTCTCCTGCAAAGGTGAGCCAATAAACGCCGTTGTGAGAAAATGGGTTGTGATATACATATTGATGCAGGGCTTGCAGTCGCCGGTTTGGGGCGGTTCCCGTTCTGTCTTTTCCGTGAAAGATGATGAAATCGCCGGGATCAAAGCTGCCGTCTTCTTCGCCTCTTACCACTATGGGTAGCTCTTGGAAAGCATGGCCGGGGTCGGTGGCATCCTCACCTATAAGATCCACAGAGCTGGCGAAAAGGCGCAAAGTGCGCGGGTCTATATCCTGTCTTGGCCAATCGGAAAGATCGCTGTATTCCAGCTTAAACATGCCGTGCTTGTCGGTTTCTACGCGCATCCACCATGGGGACTTTGAGAAATCCGCGTAGTGTATGGTTGCTCTCTTTTTGCTTTGCCAATGTTTCGCCTGGTTTTTATTCAGAAATGTGTCTAAACCTACCTTTGTCATGGCGTCTTGCGGCGGGCTGGACTTTTGAGATGTATTGCCGGATATCGTTATCAATATCTTGGCTTTGTTTAGGAGTTTCAGCCCTTTATCGCCGTCATAGCTGAAGGGATTCAGCGCAAAGGGGATGTAGCAAAGCTCGCGGAAGCTATTTTCTTCAAAGAGCTCGTAAAGGGGTCTGTTTATGGGGCGATATAGCGTCTCGTTCGCTTCATAGATGGTTTCGGATATGCCATCATGATCGCCGATGCGGGGCAGGGGTGCGAGCCTCTTGTCAAGCGTCATTTGACTATATTCCGCTTCGCTGATGCTGATATTTATGCTTGCACCGCTTGGTATGCCCACCTTGTATTCCAAGAAGGGAATAGCCGGTGCGCCAATGCCTTCCGGGTATGATCCGCCCTGAAGGCTGAGCAAGCTAAAGTCGTCTAATTCGGTGAGCTTATATTCGGGAAGCTCAAACTCGATAAAGAGTTGATTGTCTCCGATCTCATGGGTTTTGCTCTGCGCCAAAAGAAGGGTGGCGCTGAAGAGCATCAAGAATAAGGCTACTCTTTTCATTTCTTTTCCTCTATCTTAAAAAGGCGCCCCATCACGATGATGAGCGCGTAGAATATCATCATAAAGATGAATATTCCCAGCATCCCTTGTCCCATGATGTAGAGGGCAAATTTGACTGTGTGAACATTACTTAGTATTAGCTGTAGCACGATAAACTCCTGATATTAAATGTGATAAGCTCTGCCGCTTTTGATCATCATCGCCCGGTAAATCTGTTCCACGAGGATGAGGCGAGCCACCCTGTGGGTGAATGTAAGTCTCGAAAGACTAAGGCAGATATCCGCCTCCTCTTTGAGCCGGGCATCGGTTCCAAAAACACCGCCGATGATGAATACTATTCTTTTCTTGGTCGATAAATCTGTCAAGAGTTCTGAAAACCCTTGCGAGTCTTTGCTTTCGCCATTCTCATCGAGTAATATGCAAAAGTCTTCCTTGCATATCTGTTTGCGAATGGCGGCACACTCTTTTTCTATTACTATCTTACTACTTCCCGTATGCTTTACGCTGATATCGGGGATGCGAATCATCTCGATCTTGCAAAATGGTTTCAGCCTCTTGAAATACTCGTTTAAGGCTTCGCTGAGCCAAGTGTCTTTGTCTTTACCGACCGCGATGATTCGGATCTTCATATAATCTAACGGGTTTAGAGCATGGATGCCAATCCCAAAGCCATGCAGAGCATCTTGGTTTCGCCGTCGTCTGCACGAGAGGGGATGAGAATCGGCACTTTGGTTCCCATCACCACGTGGGCAACCTTGTATTTGCAGTAGTAGGTGAGCATCTTGCCGTAGATGTTTCCGGCTTCGATGTTTGGCACAATCATGATGTCTGCCACGCCGGCAACGGGACTGTGCAGATTCTTCAGCTTTGCAGCTGCTATATCTACTGCATTGTCAAAAGCAAGCGGGCCTTCAATGGTGCAGCCCTTGATCTGTCCGCGTTCGTTCATCTTGGCAATCAGAGCCGCATCAATGGTGGATTGCATCTTGGGGTTTACGGCTTCCACGGCGGAGAGCAGCGCAACCTTGGGATTGGGATTGCCCAGGCTGTGAGCAACCTGCACGGCGTTTTTGATGATGGATATCTTTTCAGATAGATCCGGGAGAAGGTTGATCCCGCCGTCGGTCATGAGTTTGAGTCCATCCGGGTGTTCATAAGCCAAGACGTCTGAGATCACTTCGCTGGTTCTCAGTCCGGTCTCTCTGTCCAAGACCGCTCTGAGTAGGGTAGAGGTCTCGGTCTTTCCTTTTAGGATGAGGTCTGCCTTTCCCTCACGGGCGAGCGCTACGGCTGTCTTTGCTGCAAGAACGAGGTCTTGTCCGGTGTCTATAATCTCAAAGCTGTCTTTGTGGTGAGGCGCCATTTCATCGAGGAGCTCGAGTATCTCTTTTTTGTCTCCAACGAGTATGCTCTCTGCAAGAGTCTGGTCTTTTGCCAAGATTGCAGCATCGAGAACGCTGGGCGTCTGTGCTGCGGCGATAACTGCGGTGCCTCTTTTGGCGGCTTTCAGCTTTGTAAGTAGTTCGTCAAAATTCTTAATCATGCTAAGCTCCTGTGATATGGGTAATTAATAGTTGTATCTATCTATGAAATCATCTACATAGATGTCTTCATTGGGGTTCATTTCATCGGTGATCTTCTTCAGTGCTTCCTTTTGTATCTGCCTTACTCTCTCGCGGGAAAGTCCCATGGTTTCGGCTATCTGAGCGAAGTTCTTGGTTTCGTTCTTTGGGTTTAGTCCGAAATACGAGCGGATTATCTCTGCTTCACGGCTGTCTAACTTGTCTATTGCGCGATAGAGCTTTTGGTGTTCTCTTTGCTGTTTGTATTCGCTCATGGGGTCTTCTGCGTTCTCATCGGCTATGAAATCCAAGGCGCTGTATTCGCTGTAATCATCGCTAAAGCGAGTCTCATCAATGGAGGTGGTTCTGGGTATCTGTCCCTGAATGCGTTCGATGGCTCTTTCATTGATGTTCAGCCTTTCTGCCACTTCCTCGGTGTCTGCGGTGCGCCCTGTCTCGGAGTATATCCTGTCTCTTGTGGCGCGGATGCGGCTTGCTTCGCCGGCTTTGCCTACGGGCACGCGGATGATTGAGGATTGATTTGAGACCGCATTGTGTATCCTTTGTTTGATATACCACACCGCGTATGAGATCAGCTTTACGTCCTTGTCGGGGTCAAACTTCTGGATGGCGGCGATAAGCCCGGTATATCCTTCCGAGATGAGCTCAGAAAGGGTTAGTCCGCGGTTTTGGAAGCCGGAAGCTATCTTTACTACAAACTTCAAGTTGGCTTGTATCAGCGTGTTGATTGCTTCTTCATCACCATCGCGCGCAAGCCTGCCCAATCTCTGCTCTTCCTCGCGGCTCAGAGTCGGATGTTTGGCCATCTGGTTCAAATATAGTTGTAGGCCTCTGTCTTCATATACATTTTCTCTTCTGCGTCGCATTTATTTCCCTCTAATTCAATGGCAAAACTTTGCGTGGATTGATTGCCTTTCCTTTGATTCTATATTCAAAGTGGAGGTGAGCGCCGGTGGCATTACCCGTGGAGCCCACAGTGGCAATTTGTTGTCCTTTTGTTATCTTTTCTCCCACGGCAACGAGGTTCTTCTCGTTGTGGGCATATACTGTCATCACGAAATCGGGGTGTTCAAGCACTATTACATTGCCGTAAGCGCCTTGCACTCCGGAATAGACCACAGTTCCATCCAAGACGGCAAATATCGGCGTTCCTGTCTTGCCGGCAAGGTCTATTCCCTTGTGTGGTCTGCCGCTGCGCAAGCCGTATTCAGAGAGTACATTGATGTTCTCCAAAGGGGAAGCAAGATCCTCTCTGATCTTATCTTTGCTGAGCAAGTCTTCCTCGGTGAGCCTGCCTTCCGCTGCGGGGAAGGGAGTTTGTGCGGGTCTCGGACTGCCGGCGAGATAGAGCACTTGCCCTATTCTCAGGTCATTGGAAGTAAGAGAGTTGAGCCTCTTTAGTTCATTAACCGTCATGCCGTTTTCTCGCGCTATCTTATAAAGAGTGTCTTTCGCTTGCACCACATAGACCTTTTCGATGGTCACCGTATCCGGCTCTGCGGGAGCGTGTATGCTGAGTTCTTCTTGGCTCTCTGCTTCAGGCTCAAGTTCACTTTCTAATTCAGGATCGCGGACGATTATACGTTGACCGGGGAATATCGTTTGGCTTTGACTGCCAAAGTTATTCCAATTCAATAGCTGACCGATACTTATGTTATACTTTCCGGCGATCCGATACAGGTTGTCTCCGCGAACCACGGTGTGATATCTCTTTGCAGGCGGAGATGCTCTCAGCGTTGGTTCTGCGGCATCTACCGGTTCTGACGGACTTTGAGTGCGTGCAGGAGGCTGAGCCTCTGTTTCTGCAGCAGGTGGAGCAGGAGGAGCTTTGAGCTTCAGCTTCTGATTGATTCGCAAGTTGTCTGAATCAAGCTGATTTAGCCTCTTAATCTCGCTTACACTCATGTTATAGCGTCTTCCGATGCCATATAGAGTGTCCCCGGCTCTAACCGTGTATGTGATGGTTTCCTGCGCCAAGATGCAGAGCGGTAAAAGCAATGCAAATAAGAGCAAGAACCATAGTTTACTTAATCTCAAAGTCATGATATATATCAGTCACTTCCATTTCTTCAATTTCTATATGACGAACCTGAGAGTAGCCATTTCCCTGACGCAAGATATCGCAAAAGAGTTTTAAAGTAAGCTTCTCCGCCTTGGCTTGAATAAGCACGCTTCCGTCCCTTTTATTTTGGACGAAGCCCTTGACACCAAGGCTCTTAGCCGTTCTTCTGGCAAAGTAGCGGAAGCCCACTCCTTGCACTCTTCCTTGAATAATGATGCGATATTGCGTCGTCGAAACACTCTCTCTCATCATATCATCTCTTTATATTTTTGTGGGCGATATTTGTCAAGTATTCCCTTAGTATTAGACGAATAAAAGATATTTACCTGTCTATAAAATGATTGAGGTCAAAACTCCGCTTTGAGTTCTCTGAGCATCAGCTTTTCCATGGCAACAAGAGGCTCTTCATCTTCGTAGAGCACTTGATAGACCTGCTGGGTGATGGGCATGTCCACACCGAGACTTTTGGCAAGATGATAGACGCTGCGAGTAGTTGCTACGCCTTCTGCCACCATATCCATCTCGGCTTCTATCTCACTGAGTTTCTTGCCTTTACCTATATGATAACCTACATGGCGGTTGCGACTGTGCGGACTGGTTGCAGTGGTGATGAGATCCCCTATCCCGGAGAGTCCCAAAAAGGTTTCTGGCTTAGCATTCAGACGTATCCCCAAGCGGCTGATTTCAACTATTCCGCGAGTGAGCAATGCGCCCATGGTGTTATCTCCAAAACCGAGACCGCTCACTATTCCCGCGGCGATTGAGATGATATTCTTCACCGCTCCGCCTATCTCCACTCCCACTACGTCCAAGCTGCGATAAGCCCGGAAATAGCTATTTGAAAAGACTTCTTGCAAGCTGATGAGCAGATCTTCATTGCTTCCTGCGATGACTACTGTAGTGGGCACTCTACGCGCCACTTCTTCGGCATGACTGGGTCCTGAAAGCACACATATCTTTTCATGTGTAGAAAGCGGAAGCTCTTCAAAGAGCACCTGATCCAGCGTTTTGAGGCTGCCCAATTCTATACCTTTGGCAACATTCACGATAGCTTTGAGCTCCGAAGATTCCCAGAACTCAACAGAGAGCTCTTGATTGATTGCCTTGAGAGTAGAGCGCAGAAACTGCGAAGGAGTAGCCAGCACCACGATCTGTGGCACACTTGCAGCTATCTCCTCAAAAGAGCCCGTGAAGCGGATAGACTCCGGCAAGACCACATCTTTCAGCAGGGCAGGATTTGACCTATTTGTTTGAAGCTCTTTCAGATGGACGGGATTAAATTCCCAGACGAGCACTTCGTGGCTGTTCTCAGCCAAGAGCTTAGCAAGCGCCAGCCCCCAGCCTCCGCCACCTATTACAGATATCCTCATTTGCGAACCAAGGGGATGAATTTGCCGAGATCTTCATCATCATCGATGTCTTCATCGGGATCATCCTCTTCTTCTCCCGCCACCCAGTCCGGGCAAAAAAGCAGGTCTTCTTTATAGTCCCACCCTTCTACATTTTCCAGACCGAATCTATCCAAGATCTCCTCTTCCCAGAGCGAGTAATGGCAGGTTCCATCCTCATTACCCCATACCAAGACGGGGTTTTTATAATAGCGTAGTTCGATTTTATTATTCTCGACCAAATCAAAGAACTCTTTGATCTTCTTCCTGTTGTTTTCTGAACGATATATCATTATCGCCTCCGCTTAAAACTTATATTTAAGTGTCGTAGAGATTCTGTTTTCGCTGAATTCTTTTGCTCGAATGATGGTTGCACTGCTCGCCTCAGCGCTCCTATTGATGTGATGATAATCAAGGGAGAGATTAAGACCAGGCTTTAGCTTGAAATCCATGCCTGCTTTGGTTGTAAAAACCTTATATACTCTGCTGCCATAATAGGCGTTATCTCCTTGATAATAGCGATCTTCTTTGATGAGTTCGAGATATGGCGCCCAGCTCTGTTTCTTCGTGCTTTCGCCTTTCAGAGGCATCGCTTTCATCCTCAGCACACCCCTGTAGATATTGCCTTGATAGCCGGCATCTTCACGATTCACCTTCTTATATCCCGTATTATCAAAGTCTTGGAAGGCATAAGACCCCTGCACGGAGAAAGGACGGAAGCCATAGCGCACGCCCAGCTCCGCGGTAGTCCTATTCCCGTCTGCCTCGGTGAAATACTCGTTATAATACATGTTTTCATAGCGAACGTTGCCGAAAGCGGTGAGATTTTTGATGGGGCGAGCGATGACATCGGCTCGATAGAGATTACGCTGATAGCTATACTTTTCGAGCTCGCCACTGCCGTCGGTATCCGTATAATGACGGTAATAAGTATATGGATAATAACCATACATCGCAGACGCACTCCAATAGTATCTATCCACTCTAAAGCGCGTGATGACATCAGTTCTGTGCTTATCCGTATTGCTTACATTTTGGCTTACTTTACCCGTGATGGAAGGCGTGAAAGTCCACCAGCGATACTGCATTGGATAAGCGAGATCCAGCTGTGCAGACAGCGCAAGATCATCGGTGGTCTTCGCATAGGAGAGCTTCTCAGCCCCGTTTTTCCATCTACTGAGGTCGTTATCCGAAAACTGGAAGAGATTATCTGTATATGAAGCTCCCACGCGCACTTCGGTCTTCAGCTGAGCCGAAAGACTGCCACACGCAAGGAGCATGAATACAAGGCAAAGGCTAAACGCCGCGGTCTTGAATTTACTTTCTTTCAAAAGTGCCATTTCTATCCCTTAATTACTGATAAATACAGGACGTGCCATGAAGAGATGATCGCTCAAAGCTCTCAGCTCAAATTCACTGCTACCGGGATTTTCCGGCAAGTCTATCTTCTTTCCCGTGCTGAGATATTTCACACCCTGAGCCGTGTATTTATTGGTTCTCGCCAGGCTGAATTCAACCGTTTTGATCAGCTCGCCATCCTGATAGAGTCCGAAGACGGGAAGCGTGCGATCCGTGAGACGTGCGCGGATATATACTATCGCATCACGCTTGTTATTGTGCTTGAATCTAAATGCCTGAGTGGGGTTGAAGGCATAATACTCACTGGTAGTATTGTTATGGCTCAGATCAATCATACCGGCATGAGCCAGAATCTGCCTATTTGGCGCACGCGGAGCCTTTGGCTTCGGCTTTGGCTTCACTTCCGCCATCTCATAGGCACGCATATACATACTGCGCTGATAGCAAAGCACTTCAATGCTCTCTGCATCTTCGGGGATATCCGCCTCAAAATCTTCATAAACGTGATAGCCTTCATCAAACTCTTTATAAGTGAGATCAAAGCTGTGTCTCTTCTTGTTGATAATGAGGATGATCTGCGGCTTTTTGATCCTTTCGAGGCTGAAGCTGCGCACCTGGATACGCTTGACGCCATCAGTTTTGAGCGTCATGCTCTTTTCCGGCTTACCGCGATAATACCAGTGTCTTGAATCGCCAACGTTATGTATACGGCGATTGCCGGGATTTTCAAATTCCATGATTTTGGTTCTATATTCCTGCGCATAGCCGCCTAAAGCCATGAGGCAGAAAATTAGCACTACATACAGTCTTTTAGTCATTTATAAAATATTCTCCTATAATTCTTCATCAGGGTCAACGATGTTTGCCATGAACCTGCGATCGTGTCTGTCAAAAACGATGACAACTATGATGGCTGCAAGTTGCAGGATGAGGCAGATCGTGGCGACGGTGACATTGTTTACAGTGTGGCTAAATACTTTGCCTTCACCTATATGCGGCACTTCATCCCAAGAGAGATTGAGCTCATATTTGTCTGCCCATCTAAGTATTCTTCTGAAATTCAGGATTTGCACATTTTGCTTTGCCATCTTCATCATCACGCCTTCTTTTTCAAATTCGCGTTCGGCGAGACGGGTATTCAGCCCTTCCGGGATGAGGCGTGCATTCGGCTCACTGCCAACGTTTGCAAGACCTGCGCCGATATTAACGAACAGCCTATAGCGGTTTATCTTATCCACTTCTTTTTCATAAGCCTGCATACGCATATCGATATTTTCTTCCAAGCTACTGCCAAGGATGAGCGGCACATTGTTTCTGCTCATGGCTTCTCTGAGTGAATTCAGCCCAAAGTCTGAAAGCCCCACACCGCGGTCTTCACTTCCGCCTATCGAGGCATAGGAAGCGCCGAAGTCCAGCAAGCCTTTATCTTTTAATATGGTTTCCATGTCCAGCCAAGTGAGTTCCTCTCGGTTTGCGCCATAAGACGCCGAGGAGAGCGAAACTATGATGGTGGGATCCAGCTTCAAAATGGTGATTGCGGCATACAGAGCGAGGTTCACCGAAGGGTTGCTTCCCGTTATGCCCACTGCAATCTTTTCACCGGGTTTAACGCGACTGAGCTCTTCCACAAAGATTGCGGCGATATTCGGATTGATCGCAGCACGCTTTTCAGAGAGCAAGCCTCTATCTGTGGTAATGGAAGAGAGTCTGTGTCCTATCATTCCTGAGCCGGAGGGATCATTGATGGGATCGATATCTATATCACGAGCGATTATTTCTTGCTTGAGCACATCTAAGTAATCTTGCATAAGCTCCACTGCCGCAAGCTTTTCATCGTAGTGATTTGCTTGGATTTCCACCTTGTTTGATGTGGCGATGATATACAGCACCACCGAGAGCACGAGTAAGGCAATAAGCGACCAAGTTGATTTAAGATTTGGGCGATACATATTATACCTCCCCGCGGAATACTACCATGAGCGCGAGGCGCACCAGAACGGCGGCTATCCCCATGGTAGAGAATGTTTTCCAAAAGCCTTGGCGCTCAAACCAGTTTGCGATGAGCCCCGGAATGATGTATCCGATGGACTGCATCTGGAGCTGATGGATTGTGATATCATGAAAAACCAAGAGGCGGGATGCCCAGCCCAAGATGAAGCCAACTAAGATACTCAGCACCATCCTGCGCCTTCCAAAAAGTAAGGTGAATTGACTAACCAGGCGGATAATGCCCCAAGTTAGCAAGCTGATTATGAGCGTCCCCAAAATCTGCATTGGTCTATCAAGATACAGAGCGATGTATCCCGGAACGACGATTCCGCCGGCACTCGCTCCCAAAAATTCCGAAAAGATCAGACTAATTATTACGCCGATTCCAACTGCGGCTTGCACTACTGCTTCAACCACGACCAGCTCCTTTATTTAATTTTTCTTGTTTATGTTTGAAGTGAGCAACGAGCTGCGCACCATAATTTACTTCTCCGGCGATATTGCCTATGCCCAAAACGTGAGCTTCGGTCTTCGCCAATTCCCAAACCTTGTTATAGACATCTTCCGGCAGAGGCTGACCCATTGCAAACACTCTATCTTTTGAGATGCCTTTGCTATGTGCATAGTCTATTACCTTATCCACTATCTCGCCGGTGAGCAAGAGATAATCATAATCCACTTCCTCAAGAGCGTCTATCAGCTGTTGCGAGCGGAAGAGACGGTCTGCACGAGAGTTCAGGATCACAAAAGTCTCTGCATCTACAAGGTTTTTTGTAATTAGATTGTAAATGTAAACGGTTGATTCCGGGTCGTTTGCTGCAAAAACATTATAGAAATGGATGTCCTTGTCTCTATCCGGGATGATATATTTCTTCAGCGCTCCCGGATCCGGGGTTGCCTCTTGCATTCCCTTCAACGCGATCTCGCGAGATACACCCGCTTCTGCACACACCGCTAAAGCCAATTGAACATTATCTTTGTGTTCGATATGGCTGAATTTACTCATTTCCTCGTCAGTAACATCCGTAGGAAGTATCTTGTGTATCTTGCAATTACGCTGATCGGCAATCTTTTTCAGGATGCCGAATTGTTGATTTTCAGCCGTGAAACACACGCCGTTTTTAGGGATTGTGTTTGAAAGGCTCATCGTCACGCTCTGCACCGTGCTGCCCATCTGGTCGAGATGGTCAGGGCGACAGTTCGTGATCACGGAGATTGTGCTTTTCACGAACTTACGCTCTGTAATCCATTGGAAAACCGGATTAACTGCCATACATTCGATTACGATTGCGTCGGGATTTTGAGTGGCGGCATAGCGGAAGATATACTTCTGCTCGATAATGTTTGCGCCTTGCAAGCGAATAATAGCGGCTTCTCTGCCATCAGAGAGCACAACTCTGGGTTGTGTGCCCGTTATTTTTGCGACTGTCTTCACATTGCCGGCTCTGAGTCCGGCGGCGATAAGACGAGTAACGCTGGATTTTCCCCGGGTGCCGTTAACATGGATGCGGATGGGGATAGCCGCAACTTTTCGGCTGTGTCTGCGATATTCCAATATCCAATTTCCGATTAGGATAAGGGTCGCAATGATCAGTATTATCATCTATATCCTCTATGTTAAAATTCTGTGGCAGCTAATTACAAGACTGCTTAAAACAAAAAGTCCTGCATAGTCTTTACATGGTGCAATATCTATTCCGATTCCATGAGTATTTTCTTGCTATATGCATACCTGAAGCCGAAACACGATCTGACACCGTTTGGATTTTATCTTAAAGGGACAATTTACGACTTTTAAAATAAAATCACGAATTGACTATTTATTTGAACTCTCAAATCTGTCAACTATGTTTATAGCCTTTTTCAGCTTTTGGGTGGAATAATGCTTTTTTCTTGGTTTTTTGAGAGGATTCTCAGCTTGGAAGGCTCTAATCATTTTGCTCTTTTTGTAGGTTTATTTTGCACTTTTCTTACAAATCCTCATGAACAATGACAGCAATCATCTCTAACCCCATGCCTTCCCTATACATTACAGCTCACCCTCCGCTTATGATATGCTCATGCCTATGACCACATCATGACCATATCATCACCAGAACCCAATAAGGAAGGCATAGAAAAAGCACGAAATTTGCACAAAAAAAGCGGGTCAAATTACTTCGACCCGCTGAGGAGTATTTGTTTGTCTGTTATATTTTGAGCTGAAGTGCATTGAGCAATGCATTGAAGTTTTCCGGCGTTTCCTGAATGTCGCTGGAAGAGATAAAGTCAATGCGCTGCTGGAATCTGTTCTTCAGAAGCTCGTGATATTCTTTGATGTTACCACGTTTGTCGGGATCATATCTGTCATAAAATCCGGGCAGGATCTTTTCGATCGATTCACGCGTGGGGATCATCGCGCCGGGCAGTGCTTCCCAGGCTTCCCATTCAATTGCATCGGTGAGGATGGCAGTTTGCAGGGTGAGCGAGGTCTGTAGCGGAATCTTTTCCAGATCGTCGTTGGAATTTTTCCAATAGCCGTGTGAGTTGAAGCAATAGAAATTCGCTCCGTTATCGGCAACGGCGAGGAATGCATTCACGTCGCGATGGAGTTCATAAACGCGGAAGGGATTGGCAAAAGGCTCAAAAACAAGCCTGTTGAGTTCTTCTTCAGTCACGTTTTCGGCTCTGTTGCGCTGAGTCATGAGCGCTGCGCCCATTGCGATTGCCAGATATTTGTTATCGAGCTTGAGAACGGGAGGCAAAACGCTGTCTTTCATAAGCCAGATAAGGGCTTGAGGGAAAGAGCAACGGTTTACATAATTACCCAAGAGCCCGCGGTCTAAGAGCGCACGACCGTTTGGATTGCGCAGGTCTTGACCCGCAGGGATGCGCTTGCCATCGATATCAAGAACGCTGTGGTTCATGAGTGCAAGGGCATAGTCCCAGTCCGGATGGCCGATTGGGCGGGAGTCCGTCTTATCAAAAAGTGTGGGTTCCCAGGCACGGCAAAGCTTGTTTTCCAGGTCGATCTGGAAGGCGTCGTCGTGCAAAACAACTTTGGAGAAGCCTTCGGGAAGGGTTCCGCCGTTGTCATGGGCGTTAGTATGACTGGATTTTCCTGTTCCGGAAAGTCCGTAGAAAGCGATAGAGCGCTTGCCTAAGTCATGATATTTGCTGTCGTTGCAGGTGCCGAAATCAATCTCTTTGATTCCGCCGTGGCAAGCAGCCATTCCAATTCTGATTCCGCTCGTCCAGCCCATGGTGAGCGTGCCTTTCTTTCTTTCGCCAAAATAGCGCATGCCGAGGTTGACCATCACATTGTGTTTTTCTTCCACGAGTGCCAATTGAGGAGCGCCAACGTTGTTGTAATAAGGGTCGTCGCAAGTCCATTCGTTGAATGCAATTAGGATGATATCCTGAATGGGCAGTATGGGACTTGATTCATATTCTTCCTTCACTGAATCGTAAGGCTGGAAGTTCAAAAGCCAGTGGAATACGTTCGCAGCGTCGCTTTCGGTGGTGACGAAAGTAGCTTTGATCATGAGATCTTTATCCATGCCCAAAACGGCTTCGGCTTTGATGAGCGGATATTGCTGCATCTGCCAGACAGCTTCGCGGAGGTCGCCTTCAAGTTTGTTCTTGCGGCTGGTGTCTTCGCGATTGTAAAAACGTCTTGCCTTTGCGGTTCTGCCTATGATATTTCCATGGTTATCCACGATTACTTTGGCATCTTTCGGGAGGTTGTGGAGTTCCACAAACTCTTTGCACATGGGGATATCGGTGATGGTTACACCGTTTTGCTTCTTTGCCATTTCATATGCTTCGCGGATGTCGATCTTGCGCACGGCATGGTTGTTCATCAATGTCTCGGCAATTGCGCGAATCGGAGACATGTCTTTTAGATTCTTGTAATACTCGTAAGTACTTTTACTTGCCATTTTTCCTCCATTGTTGGCGGCATTAATATGCTATGTTATTTGTATTCATCATTAAATTTACTCTGTTTTTGTCAAGTATAGATTCTTTAATCTTATATGATTCCAATTTCTTTGCCTATTTTGCGGAACTTGTCCAGCGCCATATCCAGTTGTTCGCGAGTGTGGGTGGACATAAAGGAACAGCGGATCAGACAGCTGTTTGGCGGTACTGCGGGCGGGATTACGGGATTGATGAAAACTCCCTCATCGCTGAGACGACTCCACATCCTGAATGCGGTCATCATATCGCCTACGTGCAGAGGAATTACGGGTGTACAGCTCGTGCCTGTGTCGTAGCCCATGGCTTTGAATTCTTTCATCATATAGTCTGTGTTTTCCCAGAGTTGCGTCATGCGCTCGGGCTCTTCTTCCATGATCTCTAAAGCGGCGATCACGCTTGCGGTGGATGCCGGTGGCAAGGATGCACTGAAGATCAGCGCGCGGGATTTGTGTTTCAGATAGTGGATCAAAGGCTCGTCCGCTGCGATAAAGCCGCCTACGGATGCCAAGGTCTTGCTGAATGTTCCCATGATGAAGTCCGTCTTTTCGGTGAGTCCGAAGTGTTCTGCGGCTCCGGCGCCTCTCTTGCCCAAAACCCCTAAGGAGTGGGCTTCATCTACCATTAGGTTCGCGCCGTAGCGCTCTGCCAGCTCAGATATCTCGGGCAGATTGGCGATGTCTCCTTCCATGGAGAATATGCCGTCCACCACGATGAGAGCCGGCTTGCCATCTGCTCTTATTAAACACTTTTCGAGAGACTTCATGTCGTTGTGATTGTAGCGAAGCATCGTTCCATCCGAGAGCAAGCAGCCGTCAATGATGGAAGCGTGGTCATACTTGTCTATCACGATGTATTCGCCTCTGCCCACAATCGCCGAGATGCAACCGAGATTTGCTTGATATCCGGTGGGATATGCCAGGCAAGCCTCTTTGCCAACGAGATCGGCGAGCTTTTCTTCCAGCTCGATGTGTATGTCTAAGGTTCCGTTTAAGAACCTGCTGCCGGCGCATCCGCTGCCGTATTTCTTGAGCGCTGCTACTCCTGCCTCAATCACCTTGGGATGGTTTGTGAGTCCGAGATAGCTGTTTGAGCCCATCATCAACATCTTCTTGCCGTTGCAGATCACTTCAGTATCTTGCTCGGAAGTTATCTCTCTGAAATAAGGATAATAACCCATAGCAATTGCCTTGCGCGCCTCCGTATAATCGAAGCACTTTTTCAATATGCTCATCGCTTTTCCTCTTACTTTTTTATATTATTCTATAGTCTTTTAAATTTGTGTAAAGAACCCTGATTAGGGTGTAGCTCATATATACCAGCGGCACGGAGATCAGCATCCAAATGATGCCGCCATACCAGCCGCCTGCTAAAACCGTGAGCAATACCACTAATGGGTGCATGTCGATCGTTGTGCCTACCACCACGGGATAGACGATGTTGTTATCTACCAGCTGAACAGCCCACATGGCGAGCGCGGCATAGATCATCATGATGAGGCTGCCGCCTTCAAAAAATACCGTGCCGACTGCTAATGCTCCGGCAAAAAAGGGACCGAAATAAGGGATGATGTTGGCGAGTCCTGCCGAGATCCCGATGAGAATGGGATTGCTTATGCCCACGATGGTCAGCGCGACCGTGGTCATGATGGATACGGCAATTACTTCCAAGAACATCGCTCTCATATAGCGACCGACGGTCTTGTCTATATTGTTCAGCAAGATGATTGCCGGCTCGAAGAACCTGTTTGTGCTCAGTCTCATCAAGCCTTTGCGAAGTCTGTATTTGTCTTTTAGCAAAAAGAAGCTGATCAGCGGGGTCATGCCTATATACGTGACGGCGCCGATGATCGTAGAGTAATTGTCCATCAAGAACTTAGGCAGGCGAGCCATGTAGTCGCGGATGGAGTCTAAGAAGGCTACCATCTGCTCTGCAAGCCTGAAGCCCGGCACTTGTGCGTCAAGATTCTCGGCATATTGATAGATGTTTTCTATGATTGGGATGCGTAAGAACAGCTGGGCGTTGAGGTTGCCGTCTTGCTTGAGTATATCAATGAAGCTATTTGCTTGCTTCATGAATGCGGGGATGGTGCGCACGCTGAAGAACGTGATTGCTCCCGCTAACAAAAGATAGATGGTGAGCACGCCCCAGAGCCTCGGGACATGCTTGTGCTCCAACCAACAAACGGCGGGGTCTAAGATATAGCTAAAGATGACGGCTATGATCAGGTGTCCCAATACTTGGCGATAGAAAAACAGTGCCGCCAAGATCATGAGGGTCACGAGAGTGCGAAAAGCTATCTTAGCCCAGTTCATTATTTTAGTCCTTGTATTTGGAGAAGATTAGCTGACCAAACTCGCGGCATATTCCGTCGAGTATCATCACTCCCGCAGCGGGTCTTGCTTCAAGATATTCTCTTAAGTCGTTGTGGGAGAGGGTGTGCACAGTTACGGCTGTCTTTGCAGTGGCTGTGCCGTTTCGCTGTTGATTGAAATATAGATCTCTTAGCCCTAAGTGCATGCCTTTGGTGACTATGGACTTCTTATCAGGAGTGGCAAGGCGCGTGATCTCTATCTCACCTTCAAATACGAAGTAGATAACTTCCAGGGGATAGCCGTCTTCATAGAGGGTTTCGCCACTGCGATATTTGCGCTGGTGCATCCTCTGCCAAAGCAGGAAGAGATCGTAGTTCTTAAGCTCTGCAAAGAGCGGGTAGCTACGCAATTCATGGTATGTCTTGGGCTTGCTGAAAAAGAGTTTGATGCGTTCTTTGATGTGCTTCATTGTTTATTTCCCCGGGCGAACAAAGGGCACGAAGGTGCAAGGCGTTCCTCTGTTTACTATCAGTTCGCCGTCTTTTCTGGTGATCTTATAGAGATATTGCATGAGTCTTCCGCCTACGGGCACCACCATTATCCCGCCTTCTGCAAGCTGTTCTGTGAGCCTCTGTGGGATCTCATCAGCGGCGGCAGAGACTATGATTTTGTCGAATTCTTTGTGTGGGGGATATGCCTTTTCCCAGCCTTGCCAGCCGTCGCCTATGCGATAGTAGATGTTCTTGAATCCGGCGCTGTGCAGGGTCTTTTGAGCTTTCAGAGAGAGCTTTTCGAGTAGTTCGATAGTGCAAACTTCCTTGGCGATGTGAGCCAAGAGCGCTGTCTGATAGCCGCTTCCTGTGCCTATCTCCAAGACTTTATCTTCCGAGCTGAGGCTCAGTTCTTGCATCATGAGCGCTATCATTCCCGGTTGAGAGATGGTCTGATTATCCGAAAGCGGCAGCGGCTGATTTAAGTAAGAATACTCTTGATATTCAGCCGGAACGTAGTCTTCCCTCGGGATCTCGGCAAATGCCATGAGAACGCTCTCGTCGTGAATATCACGCATCTTTAGCGTTTGAACAAGCTTCTTTCTCTGATCCTCAAAGCGCATGGTGTTCTCCGCTCAAAACTCGAGCATACCTTGGTTTTCTAACCAACTTAGGGTGCGGGGGAAGGACTTGGGCTTGGTGAGTTCAAAACCTAAGGGAGTGACTGAGATGTAGCCTTTGTCTATGGCTTCGGAATCCGTGCCCGGCTCGAGATCCCAGTGAGGATTGCTGCCGGTAACGCGATAGTCAAAGCCGTCTTCGTGCTCTTCTGTGATGGTGATAAAGTTATAATAACGACGGTGTCCTGTATTGGTGAGCCTCATGCCTTTGACTTCTTCAAAGGGGAGATTGGGGAAGTTTATGTTCAAGACTTCGCGGGATGCGAGTATATCGGCGATGTTTTTCTCTATCATCTTGATTGTCCATGCGGCAGCGGAGTCAAAGAGTTGATCCTCATAAGCACTGATAGAGAGGGCGATAGCGCGCTGACCGAGCATTGCGGCTTCGATTGCAGCGGCTATGGTGCCGGAATAGAGCACGTCTTCACCCATGTTTTGTCCGGCATTGATGCCTGAGACCACGAGGTCAACCGGCTCTTTGACTATCTTTTGCAGAGCTATCACCATGCAATCAACGGGCGTTCCGCCTATTGACCACTCGTTTTCGGCAACTTGGCGCGCACTGATATCTCGTCTAAGTGTGATGGAGTGTGAGCTTGCGCTCCTTTCGTTATCCGGCGCAACTACAATTATCTCATGCCCTGCCTCTTTTAAATGTTTGTACATGGTACGAAGTCCGGGAGCGTTAATCCCGTCGTCATTGACCAAGAGAATTCTCAATTTATATCTCCTTAAAATATTATATGCGGGTATTTATACAAGATAAGAAGTGCAAGCAAGATGAGGGATACGATCAGGATGATCAGCCAGTTATCCAAGAAGAAGTTGCTTTTGAGCTGTCTTCTTCGGCTCTTTCTTCTGCGGGGAAGCTTGAATCCCCAGAGCGTCTTATCGGTTCTTTCTTCGGCTAATTTTCTTAAGGAATATTGAGCTTCGGTGAGCCACTTTATCTTACCTTTTTCATTTAGGTAAGGCTTGTAGCCCATGCTGAGATAGCCCTCAATTTTGGACTGAGAGACACCCTCAACATCACCGATTTTCAATTCCTTAACAATTTTAGTCTTACGTGAACTCATATCTTGTTTCCTTGTTTGTTATTAATTTTGCGCTGCGTCAATCTGTCAAGAGCAATCTTTTGACTTGAGCTAAAGCTCGTTGCGCTCAATACATGCCGAGGATATGAAATCAAAAAAGCCTCCCTCAATGGGGAGGCTTATCGTGGTGCAGAAGGCGGGACTTGAACCCGCACACCCGGTAGTGGGCACAAGATCCTTAGTCTTGCGTGTCTGCCAGTTCCACCACTTCTGCGAATGTGTTAAAGCTTAAAGTTCGATCTCGATGGGACCGGACGGCTTTGCAGGCGTCGGCGCCGGAGTATCCGGAACGTGAGTCTCATCGATCTTATCTTGCATCTTCTGGGTTTTGCTCGTATCCAATCCACCCAAATCTCTTACCAAGAAAGCGAGCAGCATGCAGGAGACTGCAAAGGCAACTGCCAAGATCTGCGTCCATTTCTTGAGCATCTTAGAAGCACCTGTGCCTCCGAAGACGTTCATGGCTGCGCCGCCAAGATTTGAGTCCAATCCGCCCTGTGAAGTTTGGGCAAGGATGACGAGAACCAAGGCTATACATACAATAACATGTATGATTAAAGCAAGTGTGTAAAGCATCAATTTATCCTTAAATCAAGTTTAATATTCATTATTTAAGCAATACAAATCAGGTGGGCTTTTTTGTCAACATATTTCTTTGAAAGCTAACCAAAATCATTGCGGCAAGAAGCAGGAAAGCACCGCCAAGAGCTTGCAGACTAACCTTTTCGGAAAGTAATAATGCGCCGCCTATCATGGCGAAAACTCCTTCCAAACACATGATCACCGCCGCTGCAGAAGGCGCCGCTTTTTGCTGAGCCTTGATCTGAAGCGTGTAAGCTATTCCCGCACTGAAGATTCCGCCATAGAGGACGGGGATGAGGGCTTGCCTACTTGCAATGAGAAAGTCGCTAAAAGCCACTCCGCCGAGGATCAGCCTTTGCAGGATTGCCGCGACGACTGAAAGAGATGACGCCACGGTGAACTGGCTAAAGGCAAGAACTCCGGCAGGATAGATCTTACTATATTTATCTACGAGCTGCATGTGCAGAGCGAAGAATATCGCGGAGATGAAGACCAAGAGATTGCCGAAAGAAGTCTGAAGCGCCGCACCGCTATTGATGAGATATAAGCCACCCAGGGAGAGCGCGATGGCGACGGCTGTTTTTAGCTCAAGTTTTTGCCCGCGCCAAAGTCCGAAGATGGGCACGAAAAGCACGTATAGTCCAGTGATGAAGCCTGCCGCGCCGGCGGTGGTGTATATGATGCCCACCTGTTGAAAGGCAGCGGCGAAGAAGAGCACCACTCCCAATTGCCAGACTATTTTCTTCTGACCTTTGAAACTGCGAAAGAGCGCGAGGCGAACGACCACCGCACCGAGAGCAAAGCGCATGGCATTAAAACTAAAGGCATCAAGGCTTTCCATGCCCTTGCGCTGCGCCACGAAGGCAAAGCCCCAAAGCGCCGCCGTGATGATGAGCAGGAGTTCGTTCATCTTCTATCCGGCAGGATCACGATCTTTGCCAAGCGTGAATCCAAGTTGCCATTTTTGAGACTCTTATCCCAATGTGCCCTCAGCCTGATCTTTGGAATGAGAGCCTTTTCACCACAAAGGATAAAAGCGATACTATCCCCGCATCTTTGCTTGAGAAAATCGCCCAGATCTTGGTATAACTTATGGACTTGCTTGGGATTACCCAGCCTCACTCCATAGGGCGGATTGGTAAGCACATAGCCCGAAAACTTGCCGTCAAAATCCTGAAATCTCATCTGCCAAATCTCGATCTTATCACCGCCGGGAAGGTTTTTGAGGTTTTCCTTCGCAGCGGCAACGCTTTTGTAGCCCATATCCGAGCCAAAAATCAGCCCTTTCGGCAGCGTCCTGATCCTTGCATTTGCTTCGCGGACAGTGTTTTCCCAAAGCGTGGTGTCAAAGCCCGGCATCTTAGTGATCTTGGAATCATCCCTGAGATAGCCCGCGGGAATATTGCAGGCAAACATCAACGCTTCGGCGAGAATCGTCCCACTGCCGCACATGGGATCCCAAAGCGGGGTATTTCCGTCCCACTCCGAGAGCCTAACCATCGCCGCGGCAACAGTTTCCTGCATCGGCGCTTCCATGCTTTTCTTTCGATATCCGCGCCTGTGCATGCTTTGCCCAAGGATGTCTAAGTATATATTGGCATGATTGTTAAAGATGTGCAGATTGAAGAGGATATCAGGATTTTTCGTGGTGAAATCCGGCCGCGCATTATACACGGAGCGAAAGCGGTCGCAGATCGCATCTTTGAGGGTCTGACCGGCATAGAGCGAATGTTTGATGGCAGAATTGCCCACATTGCTGATGATGCCGAAGGTTTCTTTGACGCCGAATAGCTGCGTCCAATCATAGCGGTTATATGCTTCACGATAAAGGTACTTAGTGCTATGGCAATCGAAGCTGAGCAGCGGCAAAAGCACCCTTTGCAAGAGCCGCGATTCATAGAGGATTCTATAGAGTTCCGCCTGAGAGCACGAGAAATAAAATCCTCGCGGCACCTCTTGCAAAACCCTTGCTCCAAAGCCCTCCAGCTCTTCCTGGGCATGCTTTTCCAAGCTGCCCTGTACTACGGCAAAATATCTTTGTTTTTCCAATTATTTAACGCCTTTTAATTATACATAAATCGCTTAATCTTCTGCGTTGGCGTCTTTTGGAAAGGTTCCGGCGCGATATGCAACCTGCTAATTCTATTGAATGCAGCCAGTTGCTCATTGAGATCAACTCTGTTTTGCTCCATGAGGTCTTTGATCTTGGATTGCGGGATTTGTTCGGCATCCAAAGCCTCAAAATCGGGATAGACGATGGCATGCACCTGCGAATCGCGCTCCAATATCAAGGATTCACCCACATAGGGCATGTTATTTAGTTTCTGTTCAATGAGTTCGGGGTAGATGTTTTCTCCGCTGGGGCCCAAAATTACGTTCTTGCTGCGCCCGCGGATATAAACGAAGCCATCTTTGTCCATAGTGCCGATATCACCGGTGTGGAACCAGCCGTCAATGATGGATTCCTCTGTGGCTTCCTCATATTTATAATAGCCTGTGAAAAGCTGTTCGCCGCGCACGAGAATCTCTCCGGGGATGTTTACCGGATCATCGGATTTAATCTTTATATCCATATATTTCACGCGTTTACCGCTGGATTCAAAGCGGTGATCCTGCCAATTTGCATAGCTGATAAGCGGACCGCATTCCGTCATTCCATAGCCGATTGTGAAGGGGAAGCGGATCTTTTTCATGAAGAGCTCGACCTCGGCATTCATCGGAGCGCCGCCGGTGATGAGCTCGCGGATCTTGCCGCCAAATGCGTCCATTAGCGTATTGTGTATCTTCTTTAGAATTATCTTATTTAGGATGGGGGTTTTCAGCGCGATTTTCATCATGGGCTTGCTCACGAGCGGCTGCAATTGTCTTTTATAGATCTTTTCGATGAGCAGCGGAACGGTGAGCACCACCTCAGGATTGAGGTCTTTCATGGCGGCGAGTAGGACCCTCGGAACGGGGATTCTATCGAGGAAATTCAGGTGATTGCCGCGCGTGAAAGGATAAAGCAGGTCGAAGCTGCAGGCATAGGCATGTGCCAAAGGCAGGAATGCAAAGACATTAGCGCCCACATTGAAGAGTAGATTTTCGTGGGCAACGATGAGGTTCGCCAAGAGGCTGCGATGGGGAAGCATCACGCCTTTCGAGAATCCCGTGGTGCCACTGGTGTAGATGAAGCTGGCGATGTCTTCATTATCACAAACGTCTTTGATCGCAAAGTCTTTTTTGCTAAGCTTATGCAGGTCTTTGTGCTCTTCATAAGGTGGTATTTCTTTTATGTTTTTTCCTTCACCATTGCAGAGCATGGCAAAATCTTCTAAGGCATAGACGCGCTTGAGCTTAGGCATGCCGTCGCGATCGAGATTTTGATAGCTGCTCTTATTTATGAAGAGAAGCTCCGCATCGCAATGATTGACAATGTGTTGGGTTTCTTCAGGGGAGAAATTCGGCAGGATGGGAACGATGGTCGCTCCATAGCAGATCGTTCCTACCCAGATCAGTGCCCAGTTGCTGCTATTTTTGCCGACTAAGGCTATTTTGGAACCCTTTTTGATGCCTGCAGATTCGTAGAGGCGGTGAAGCCAAAGTATGCGTTTGCCGACTTCAGAATAGTTCATTGCGTCGCCGGGATAGTCCGTAAATGCCGGTAAATCCCAGTATTCAATCATGGCATTTTCAAAATATGGGATCAATTTTTCTTTAATCATCTGGTCTCCTTCTTGCCGAGGCTCTTGCCCGCAATTTATACCATATATTTTGGATGTTCCAATAAGAATAAGTCTTTGACAACTGTCAAGAAAAAGATGGCTTTTGTGGAAAATAGGGGGTTTTTAGGAGGGAGAAAATGGGGTGATCTGGTAGGGGACGCCTGATGACGCTCGTCGCAACGAGGGCGTTCCGACACCGGCCGCGTCATCCGGCTTTGTTCGCTGCAAATATGACGCTCGTCGCAACAATGATTTCCTTACGCCGGCCGCGTCATCCGGCTTTACTTCCTGCAAAGAGCATGCTGCCTGTCTAAAGACTCTTTCGTCAGCCTTCCTTATTGGTGACAGCTCAGTTTCTGCCTATGATGTGGTCATGGCGATGAGCATATCATGACCACATCATGACCAGAACCCAATAGGGAAGAGATGGCAAAAGTGCTTGAAATGCCGTGATTTACTCCACTTTTTTCTTGAAGAGGATAAAAGAGTAGAGAACGGGGTAAAGGGCGGCGATCAAAACGAGGATGAAAACAGCGACTGCGAGCGTGGAATTCTGCGGCACAAAGCCTGCAATCATCATCAATATCCCGCCGATGAGAAAGGTCTTTGCGCCCACTCTATGCGTGTGATACCAATTATCCTCGTCAGAAATGCTCCAAGGCGTGCGGATGCCGATGAAGAAATTACGCGGCAGCTTGGGCATGAAATTGCCGAGAAATGCAAACATAAATCCCAATATCAAAAAGATGAAATTGATCTTGATCTTATCGCCAATCATCGGATAGGCAAGGATATAAAGATTTATCAAAGCGAAAAAAAAGACCATCAAGAAGTTCATCTTGGGCAGGATTTTTTCAAAACGCTCCGCCTGATCGCGATATTTCGGAGAATAATATGGCATGAGCAAAAACAAGAGAAATAGCGCGGTGGGGAAGAGCAGCGCGAAGGTAAGTGCCCCTCCTGCAGAGGCATAGCCATCCACTTCGCCTTTGATGTCCCAATGAAAAGGCAATCGTGTGTCGGCGGGGACTTGGAAAAAGAGCACAATCGCAATCGCGGAATAAACGAGCAAAAGTATCAGGGCAGGCAGGTGATTTTTGATGTGTTTCATGGTTCCTCTTTTCATTTTTTTAGTTCTAAAACCCAGGTTAAAAGGTCTTCAAATATGGTGGTGTTGAGCCGATAGTGGATGAATTGTCCCCTGCGCCTGGAATAGACTAAGTCCGCGTGGCGCAATATCTTGAGATGCTCGCTGAGACTGGCTTTGCTGAAGGTGAAATATTCAGATATCTCGCCTGCAGTGAGGCTGCCGTGCTCTTTGAGCAGGGACAAGATCTTCCTTCGACTTTTATCGGCAATGGCTTTGAATACTGTGTCAGACATTGGGTTATCCTTAGATGTTTAGTTTAATGACTAAATATCTGCAAGCCCTTATTTCGTCAAGGAAAACTTGTGATTTAGCTTTTTTGCCTTTGAATCAGCAAAACACCCTTGGATTTACACACAAAATTGTCAAAAACACCCTTGGATTTACACAATATCAAATAATTAAGTTTGATCTAACTGCTTGCGTCCCAATCAAAAGGCACCTTCTGATTCTCAATATGGCTTTGGTGGGGCAAATATTGAAACATATTGCATGTGCTTATTAAAGCCAACAAAGGATCAAATTTGCCAAGAGCTCTTCTGAGACAGGGTTGGGAACGTCCTCGTTGCCAAGAGCAGGAGACTCGTTAAAATCTCAAAATCGATGATTGAAGCGAACAAAATCATTGACAAATTATCTAATATACTAATACTTGCAGGTAAAGAAAAACTCGTGAGGAGAAAATGCGGAAGACAGTTATTTTGTTTTTGATTATGTTGTGTGGTAGCCTTGCTTTGCAGGCGCAAAATGTAAGCAATGTGCGTGCTGAATACAATTCCGAATATGGTTATTATGAGATTAAGTATGATCTAAGTGGAAGTGCAGATGACGACTATGTAGTTGATTTAGTGGCTTCTTTAGCTGGCAAGACATACAGGAATTTAAAAGCCCTAAGCGGTCATGGAGCTGATGATACAGTAAAGCCCGGCAGGAACTTCAGTCTTTTTTGGCATCCACAAATGGAGGGTTTACCTTATGGAAACTGGAAGTTTACTATAGAAGCTAAAAAAAACTATCTTATTTTTGTAAAAGGCGGAACTTTCAGGATGGGCTCAAATGGTTATAGCAATGAGAAGCCTACTCATGAAGTGATTCTCTCATCATTCTGGATAAGTAAATATCAAGTGACGCAAAAAGAATGGCAGGAGGTGATGGGAAGCAATCCTTCACATTTTAAAGGTGACAATCTGCCTGTTGAACAAGTAAGCTGGCATGATGCAATAGAATATTGCAATAAGCGCAGCATCAAAGAGGGGCTTACGCCTTGCTATAGCGGTAATGGAAAAAACATTACCTGCAATTGGGATGCAGATGGCTACCGTTTGCCTACGGAAGCAGAATGGGAGTATGCTGCTCGTGGTGGCAATAAGAGTAAAGGCTATACATATTCCGGTTCAAACAGACTTAGTGCTGTTGCTTGGTATGTTGATAATTCTGGTCACAAAACTCATCCTGTTGGTCAGAAAAGCCCCAATGAATTAGGTATATACGACATGAGCGGGAATGTATGGGAATGGTGTTGGGATTGGTATGATTCATCATATTATAGCATAAGTCCAAAAAGAGACCCACGCGGTGCAGCAAGTGGGCAATATAGGTTGCTGCGTGGCGGTTCTTGGCGCAACAGCTACGACTACTGCCGGGTTGCTTACCGCAGCCATGCTCCTACTTATGGGTACTACAATTTCGGCTTTCGTGTTGTTAAGACTATTGTACGCTGAAACGCAATTGAGAATTGAGAATTGAGAATTAGAATAATGATGTGTCCTGAAAAGAGTGGACAAAAAACAGGAGATGAAATATGAAGAATATTCATGAACGGAAAGTTAGAGTCCACTATAGTGAAGCATTTCGCCTCAAGGTGTTGGATGATATGCGCAAAAAGAAGTACACTGTAAGGGAAGCATCAGATTTGTATGGTGTATCCTTTCAAAGTATCTACCAGTGGATTCGAAAATATGGCTATGAGGACATGATAGCCAAAACAGTTAGAATAGAGCTAAAAGGAGAAGTGACAATGAATAAGAAGTTGCAGAAAGAGAACGCAGAACTCAAGGATGCTGTTTCTAAATTAACACTGGAAAACATCTATTTAAAGGCAGAGCTTGAAGTACATAAGCAATATGCAAAAAACACTGAAAAAAAAAGCTCATTTTCCACACCATCCAGCTCGTCAGAAAAATGATTAAGGAAAACAAAGTGAAGGCTACCGTAGCCGACATATGTAAACATTATGGTGTAAGTAAGTCTTGGTATTACAAGACAATATCTACCTATGAAGAACGCATGGAATTTGAGCGAAAGGTTTTGATTGCCATCATGATAATCCGCGCGGCATACCCTTTTTATGGTCTCCGCAAAGTATGGCATGAAATCAAGGAAGTTCATAAAATCAAGATAGGTCGTGATCGTTTGCATAGATTGATGCGGGAACACGGTTTGATGCTTCCCAGACGCTATAAAGTAATTCGCACAACTTTTCCCGGCATACTGGCTACTTCTATTGAAAATAAGATCAAGCATCTGAACATTGATGGCAAGAACCAAGTTTGGGTTACGGATATCACCTATATTCAGACGCACGAGGGAGTTATATACCTGAATGCTATCATGGATCTTTGGTCTCGTAAAATCATTGCTTATTACGTCAGCAATGACCTGAAAGCTGTTAGCAGCCTTAAGTGCCTTAAAAAAGCTCTGAAAACGGTGGATAATATCGATGGTTTGATTCATCACTCAGATCATGGTGTTCAATATTGCTCAAACCTGTATCTGGATTGTCTTTTGGCTCACGGGATAGAGCCCAGTTTCACCGGTGAAAACCACTGTTATGATAATGCTAACATAGAACGGTTTTTCAATACATTGAAGTACGACTATCTCTTAAGAGTTCCGGTAAAAAGCAAAGCTTTGGCAAGAGAGATCATCGCAAATGCTATTAAAGATTATAATTATGGCAGAATACATGAAGCCTTGGGCTACAAGAAGCCCGGCGAGGTATATGATGCTGCATAAAATAATGGATAGTTTCCTATCCTTAAGTAGGCATACTGTGCTTAATGTCGTATTAACATGCGCTATTGCACGTGCTTACTTGACAATAATCGGCAGTTCATTTGATTATCATTATCCGGTGAAACAGAAACAGGCTCTGCTGGGGAGCAACCTGTCAGGGATAGCCGGAACCAAAATGAGCTGGACCAAACGGAGCGTAGCAATGAGCTATGCTCCAGCTCATCATTTTGGAATATGCCTAAGAAAACCCAAAAAATTGTCCACTATATTAGGACACCACAATTGGGGCTGCCGCAAATGGCAGCCCTTTTTAGTTGGTGGGTTAATATTTCTTGTAAATAGAACACGGATTAAACGGATTAAACTGATTTGCACGGATAAGCTCGCTGCGCTCGCGTTTGATTGGGGGGGGTGCTGTGCACATTTTTAACGGTTTCATAGGCAAGAAGATGTTACCCGCCCGAGGAAGGAATACTGACGCTCGTCGCAACGGGGGCGTTCCGACACCGGCCGCGTCAGTTCCGCTCGGGGCAGTGAGGGCATCGCCCCATCGGCCGCGTCAGTTAAGCTCGGGGCAGTGAGGGCAAAAAGAAAGATTGCATAAGAAAATTGATATTTGCCTTGACAAATCTCTTTGCTTATTGGTTTTGGGAATGATATAGTAATGCAGGAGGTAGAAATGACTACGAAACTTACCGGCTTAGAATTGCTGCAGTTCTTGGTTGAAAAAAGCCCGGAAGAAGTGGCAAAAGCTCTTGAACACATCCACCCTGCTGATATTTTGGATGCATTAGAGGATTATGAGGGCGATCCCTTTATCTTCTTGGTGCGCATGCCAAATGACGTTCTCGCCGCAATTTTAGACGAGGCAGAAGAAGACGATAAAGGCAAGCTGCTTGACCTTTTCCCCAGCCATCAAAAGACCGACATTATGAGCGAAATGGCGTCGGACGAACTTGCCGACCTGCTTGGCAATCTCGATCCGGAAGAAGCCGCCGAGCTCATACACAGCATGGATGAGGAAAAGGCCAGCCAGCTCAAGGATCTGCTCAAATACGATCCCGAAACAGCGGGCGGCATCATGGCTACCGAGTTTGTCTCGATTTCCACCCTGATGAATGTGGAAGATACGCTTAAATATCTCCAGATTCACGGCGAGGATGCCGAGACCTTGAACTACATCTATATCCTTAATCCTGAAGGAGTTCTGAAAGGCGTAGTCGCCCTGCGCGACATAGTGGTTCGTCCCTTTAATGAGCCGCTTACGGATCTGATCAATCCCAATGTGATCTCCGTTCCTTTGGAGATGGACCAGGAAGAAGTTGGGCATATCTTCCAGAAATATGGCTTCTCCAGTATCCCCGTGGTGGATGAAGAGCAGAGGATGATGGGAATCATCACCGCGGACGACATGATGGAAGTGATAGTAGAAGAAAGCACGGAAGACTTTGAGCGCATGGGTGCTTTGGCGCATAACGAAGGCGACTACCTCGAAACGGGAGTATTTGGCCTGGCTCGCAGACGCATCTTTTGGCTGCTCTTTTTGATGATTTCTGCTACCTTTACGGGGATGATAATCGAGCGCTATGAGGCTGCTCTGGCGCAGGTTGTGGTTCTGATGGCATTCGTGCCCATGCTCATGGATACGGGCGGAAATGCCGGCTCGCAATCCTCCACGCTGATCATTCGCGGAATGGCGCTGGGTAAGATAGATTTCACGGACTTCTTTGCAGTGCTTTTCAAAGAGATCAGAGTGAGCGCTGTGGTGGGAGTGATGCTCGGCGCGGTGAATATGCTGCGCATTTGGCTGATGAAAGGAGATTGGATGCTGGGTATGACCGTGTCTTTGGCGATGTTTGCCACCGTGATGGCGGCGAATTTGGTGGGATGTACCCTGCCGCTTTTGGCACGGAAGATAAAGGTTGATCCTGCGATCATGGCGGCGCCGGTGATCACGACCATCGTTGATGCTCTTGCGCTGATCGTGTATTTCAGGCTGGCGACGATGATGTATATTCCGGCATGATGCTCGCTGTGCTCGCCGATTTAGCGATTTAAGGATTTAACGATTTAACGATTGCTACGCCGGGCGTGGAGCGTTTTGTTTTGAGATTGGTGCGGGAACGTCTCCTTTTTTAATAGAACGCGGATTGAACGGATGAAACGGATTTGCACGTATAGGCTCGCTGTGCTCGCGTTTGACTGGATGTGCTGCGCATGATTTTTAGCGGGTTCCTGGGCAACAAGACTTTAACCGCCAAAAGCGGAATACTGACGCTCGTGGCAACGAGGGCGTTCCCACACCGGCCGCGTCAGTTGAGCTCGCGGCGACAAAATGACACCGCACCGATCGCGTCAGTAAATCGCCAGATCTCAAAACTTTAACTTGACATTAATCTTACGCGGAATAGATTGTCTTATACTAAACGAATAAATAGATCTTTTAACCAGTATATAGGGGGTGAAGTGGTTTCGACAGGGAACCAGTGTGGTAGTAATGCATGCCGGAGACGCTATCTGCTCCGTCAAGAAGTAGCAAAAAACACAATAACTGCAAACGATAATTTGCTCTTAGCTGCTTAAAATAGCAGCTACGGCCGCTCTTTTCGTGCCATCGGGAAAGATGTCGGGCGTCATAACAGTATGGCTGCTCGCAGACTGATTGTTGATATTTCTGCGCTAAGATCATCGACTGGGTTTTTGTGGGTCTGATTGTCTTTCACCACAAAAGCTAAGATCAAAGACAACTAAGCATGTAGATTTATTATGGCTCTGTTCTTTGGACGCGGGTTCGATCCCCGCCACCTCCACCACTATTTTAAATGTACGACGCTTGCATAAAAAGTGTGATACACCCCTAAAATATTAAGATAAAAACGGGCTCCGGATATAGCTTCCGCAGCCCGCTTTTTTATGAGTTGACATTTTTTCAATTTATATTTTACTGGAGTTTGTACGTGAGGAGGTATGAAGATGACTGCCAAGAAAGTGTTAGGACAATACTTTACAATCAAGGATTTATGGCTTAAACCCCAGGTTGTAAAGTTTATTGAAAAAAGCAATTGTAGCATTGCTTACGATCCTTTTGCGGGTAATGGAGATTTATTGCGTGCTTTGCTTGGGATCGGAAATATTAGCGAAATAAGAGGCATGGACATTGACGCCAAGTTAGATTGGGAAATCAATGACAGCTTGCAGGCAATCCCTCGCATATCCAATGCAATCATCATCACAAATCCTCCATATTTGGCAAAATATAGCGCAAAACGCAAGAACATTTATCATGAAGTAGAGTATTATTTCAAGCACAGCGGATTCGTTGATATATATCAATTAGCCATATATAATTGCTTGCATAGTGCAGATTATCTCGTTGCAATCCTGCCGGAAACTTTTTTGAACAGCGGTCTTGAATACCTGAATCGTCTCAGTCAAATCACGGTTTTAGAAGAAAATCCTTTTGGCGATACCGAAAATCCTGTTTGCGTGGCATGTTTTGACAAGACAGCCAAGAATTATGAAGATATTAAAGTTTATAAAAATGAAGAGTACATTTGCACGCTTGATGATTTGGAGAAAAAGAGGTTGCAGCCAAGATTCAATACAAGTATAACTTTCAACCAAGCCGATGGTCAGATTGCGCTGCGTGGTGTGGACTCGGCAAATGCTCAAAATCCGATAAGCTTTATGCGTGATGACCAGTTGGACTATGATAGTTCTTTGATCAGCCATAGCTCGAGGCTCATTACGCGCATCAGCATAGAAGAGGATCTTGTTCCTTATGTAGATGAGATAGTGTCTGCTTCAAATAAGTTGCTGAATCAATATCGCACTGAAACGAGCGACCTTTTGCTTTCTCCTTTCAAAGGGAACCAGAAAAATGGCATTAGACGTAGGAGATTGGACTATAAGAGTGCAAGGGCAATTTTGGAGATGGCGATACAAAAAGTTAATGGTGATGGTGTGGGAGGATTTTAACAGATGGCTAAGAAAAAGAAGAATAATGCCAAGCTTTTGGCTTATTGCTTAAAGGAACATGAGTTGCTCGCAGACCCTCATTTCGGAGAGATGAATCCCTTTATAATCACCGAAAGCAAAGCTGAAGAGAACGACTTGATGGAGGCTTATAAACGTCTTAATGAATTTATTGTTTGCTACAAAGTTGCAATGGATGACAATGACGAGGAGTCGAAAAGAAAAAACTTAAAGAAAATAATAGAAAAACTTAAGCATACAAATATAAACTATGCTGAATTTCCAAGCTTTTGGAGTGCTGTCGGCGGGACTTTTTCTATATATAAAAAAATGAGTGGTTCCGAGAAGAAAGAATTTGTAAAACAAGCTCTTGAAATATATATAGATAAACGTTATAATGCTTATTGTAACCATGGCACAAGCCCAGTTATATTGCAAGTCATTTGCGATTCTTATGCACATAAACGAAACAGCAATTATGCTATAGATAAAGTTAAACAACGCCTTATAGACAAGAGATATGAGCATTTTGATGCCGAGGGTATGTCTGCGAAAGAAGCCTGTGTTGAGTTTCTGGGAAAAGACAATGTTTTCAAGATCATTCGCTCATCAAAAGATACGTTTTATCCAGCTTTTTTAGAGCATATCAAAGAAAAAAGTGAATTTTGGTATGGCAGGAGAAATAAGGCACCGGACTTTGTAATCAAAAAAAATAAGTCTCTATATATCGTAGAACACAAACATCTTAAAGAAGGTGGCGGCGGGCAAGCTCAGCAGATGGATGAGCTTATTGAGTTTATCTTTCAAAAACCTACTAATTCCAGCCTACATTATGTTTCATATTTGGACGGCTATTATTTTAAAACACTAATAAATAAAGAATCAGAGAGAGTAAAAAATCCAGAAAGGAGAGAAACAAAACCGCAAGTACATCTTCGTAAAGTAAGAGAAGCATTATCAAAGAATAAATCTAACTATTTTGTAAATACAGCAGGGTTTGATAAGCTGTTTCATCTCTAATATCTTGATTTTGAAAGAGTTGTAGCCTGTTTTATTAAGAAATGGGCTGTTCACTAAGATCCGTCGGTAAAATTCCCCAAAAAACCTGATTTCAGCAAAAAGATTACAAGAATATCCTCACAAGTTTACATAACATTTTCTGACTATGAAAAATCTTCGACTTTTTCTCATCTTCGGAACCTATGGATGCTTCGGGCTTTAAGCGTCGTTCAGAAAACTGACTATTTTCAAGATGAAAAATAAATCGCGTTTTTGGCCACAATTTTCACTTTTGGGCTCCTATATAAAAGTAGAGGGTGTCGCTCGCCAAAAAGAAAATTGAAGATTGAAGATGCATCGGCTTTCTTCCTGATCAGTTGAAGCTGAGTTTCTTGGTTCAATAATCGATGGTCTGATCGGCACATTCTCTATAGTTCTTTTATAAGTGTATAGTTGTGTAAAAATTGTGAAAAAATAAGGCTAAAAAGTGATTGTGGAAGCCACGGGGCGAAGCTGTAGCTGCTTTCTGCACAGATAAAAAGCGGGCTCCGGATCTGATCTCCGAAGCCCGCCTTAATTGAGGGGTATCTATCAATCTTGCATGAACTTGAGCACAAGCATCTCGCCGGCAGGGATGTCCAGCTCCAGCTTTCTTTTGTGAGGCTCATAGATTTCACCGCTTTCCATGTTCATCAGGCGCGGGTTATTTGCATTCACATAGAAGGTGAAATACAGCCTCTGTGCGGGGTATTCCCAATAGTGTTCGTCATATTGTGCCATGGGCAGTGTGGCAGGCGTGGGATGCGCTTTGGAAGGCAGGTATTTATCCGTGCGCCTATTTACCAATACCATCAGCTTTTCGCCCTCATCGTTCTCATAATATCCTGCTTGGATATAACCGGCGTAATCGCCTTTTCTGTCGTTTTTGAGTCTGAGATATTTGATCGGTGCAGGTAGATCCTTGTTCTTGCCCACATTGTAGTTCGTGGCGCCCAGCCAGTGCCAGTCCAAAAGCATCTCGCCTGTCTTCAAAATGCGCGGATTGTGCTCTTTGAGCAGGTCATACATTTTGTCGAACTTGGCAATGCCGTCTCCCTCCATATAGATGGGTGCGACCGAGCCGCCGCGATCTCCATCACCGGTGCCCAGAAGTTGATAATAGACCAGTCCGTCCGGCGCATAACAGAGGGGGAGGAAGAGCAGCGCTTTTTGAGTGGCGAGAGGCGGTAGCATCCAGCTTGACCACTGTCTGCCGTTCCAATCTCCAAAGCTCTGCGGGATGGGGATGAATTCACGCTGAGGGCTTTCGAGGACATATTCTTTGGCGTTTTTGTAAGGAGTGAGCAGTCTTTCATCAAGCATGTTTTGCAGGAAGTTTCTGCCGTCCCTGGGGTTATAGCGCGTTGCGGGAACGATCGGGTAGGCATCGGGCATCATCACGGGCGGTTGGCAGATATCGCGCACCATCTGGGGGTAGTACCAATATTGATCTTTTGCCATCCTAAATTTGCGAGAGTGGATGTCGTAAGTGGCGGTTGCCAGCGGGGGAAGGCTTTCGTCCACATATTCGCGGAGCATGTTTAGTGCCGAAAGATTGCCTTGCTGGGGTTCGTCCATAGTGTAGATATAGCGCACGATGTGCCCACCGGGGATGTCGATAAGCTCTCGGATGCGGTCGTTGATATTCTCTTTAAATTCTCTTGGATTTAGGCGTAGATCGCGATGGATTTGATCTTCAAAATCAATGTAGTCTAATGTGAGATCGCTATTTCCGTGCCAATAGAGTCCCGGGGCGAAGTGGCGCAGGGCAAACCACCACCAATGCGGCGAAGTATCGGGATTGTCGTCGAGATCGTCGCTCATGATTCCGGCTTCTCTTAAGTCGTTGTAGCTGATGGCATATTCGAGGTCAAAATATCCCTCGGGACTGCCTAAAGCTTTGTAATCGGCGAGTGTGAAATGGCGGCGGTCTTTCTGTTGGCTCAGCCCTTCTTTCACGGTTGTCATCTTCTTGCCGAAGTGGTCTCTGCCCTCGTGTCCGTAGATCTCGATTGAGAGTAATCTATCGCTCTCTTTCAGGCGGGGATCTATGTTTTCCAGTTTGAGCCTATAGGTGATGTAAAGCGAGTCTGTATCTGTCTTGGCGTCTAAATGGCGATTGTGGAAACGTAGCTCGAAGTATGGTTTTATCGTGAGGTTGCGTTGGTCTTTCCAGCGGTAATTGATGTCTGTGTAAGCCCAGCCGGCGCGGTCATTGTTTTTATTTAGATGCCAAGCATGGCTGTAGCTGGCTTTTTCGTCTTTGACCACGCGGCCTGTACGCGGGATGGTATCGCTATTGCCATACCAAAACTTGTGATCGGTATTGTCGCCGGGTTTGACTGCTTTCTCTGAGGTGAATTCTGCTTCAAACCTGTGGTAATTGCTGGTGGAAAGCGCGACGAGACCGTAGTGGCGAGAGTCTTTGGGATCGTTTCTCCAACACTTATCGGTGAGAATGGCGTCTATGCCGGCTTCGTCCAAGAGCGTGAGCAATTCGGATGGATTGGGATCACTATTATGGATTTCTATAACGTTTATGTTATAGCCCAAGTCCTTCATTGCGGCGATGATGGCATGTTTGTTTTTAACGTAATATGACTTGCTGTTTTGCAGGTAGGAATATACCCCCATGGGGAAGGGATCGCTGTGGAAAGCGAAGAGGGGCAAGGCGATGATTAGGCTTAGAAAAATTGCGAGTCTTTTCATTAATTCCTCAATAATATATTTATGTTTTATTAGATAGTATAAAGCTTTCGGGGCTTTTTGCATCTTATATCTTGTGTATTGGCTGTGCTATTTATGTGTGGGATAAGAAAAAGCCCGACTAAGCGTGCTCAATCGGGCTGTAATTCTGTGTTTATCGTTGATGTCTTACTTTAGTTTGATCATTTTCTGGGTGGCAAAAGCTTTGTCTGAAGAGGCTTTCAAGAGGTATATTCCTGCTGGGAGGTCTCTGCCTTGCATGTCTTTTCCGTTCCAGGTGGTTTCACCTTTGCCTTGGGTTTGGAGCTTATTTACCAGCTGTCCTTTTAGGTTATAGATCTCGAGGCTGAGCGTGGAGGGCTCTTTGCTGTCTATGCGGAGGTTGATCTTATCTTTAAAAGGTGTAGGCCAGGCGTTTATGGCGATGTCTGATGCGGGAGTTTGCACATTATCCTCTGTGGAGGTTTCTGTGTCGTAAGTATAGTCGTATTTATAGTTGTCATCAAAGCCGCCGGCGTCGTTTGGCAGTTGGTTTATTTCGGTGGCGAGATCGCCGTAATCGTTGTAGCTAAATAGTTTTTTTCTCTGCACTTGCCAGTCGCCGTCTTCATAGCTGGATTCTATTTCATCAATCTTTTTGCCGTCTTGATGGGAATATTCATACTTCTTTTTCGGCAACCATTCACCGTCATCATAATTATAGTCCATTCTTCCGCTGCGCATTCCGGGCATCTCGGCAAAACCTATTATGTAATTCAGCGCCCATTTGCTGTTGAAATAGTCCATCATATCTTGAAATGTTGTGCTGTCGTCGGCATGAAAGGTATGCTCTGTTTTCTCTTGTATCTGCCAGTTTTCTTGGTCTATGGATACGGAGGTGGTCTCACTTATCATTCTGCCTTGATCGTCAAGACCGATCTCTATCTTAGCATAGATGGTGGTTCCGTTCATAAACATAGTTGCATAGGTTCCGCAAAAGCCGTCTTGCTCGAGCACGAAATCAAAGAACATTGCGGGGACTAAATCGCCGGTATCATCGCGTCGATAGAGATTGGCAAAGTCAAGATTGCCGTCGTCCGTATAACCGACCTCGAAGCGAGATACGGGGTTTATGCCTTCGCCATCGGGCGTTCCGGTAAGAATCTCAACTACCTTCATATCATCATTGTAGCTGATCTCGTGTATGGTATGAGCAACCCAATCAAATATGCCGTAATCCATTTCTTGTTCTATCACTTTATTAACGTGAAAAGAGCCTTCTTCGTGATAGATATAGTCATATTTATCTATATCCTTCCAGTGCTCAGCTTCGTAAAAGCGTCCGATGATATTTAAGAGAGGGTATGCCGGGTTGCGCGAAATGCTGCTGTTTCCGCCGGGGAACAAGCTCATGCCTGCATCGGGCAGCTTTGCAAACATAAGAAGGGGAAGCAGTGCCAAGAGTATTACTGCGTAGTGTCTTTTCATTTTTCACCTCAATAATTTTTGTTTTTGGTTAGGGTTCTACAGTTGATACAGAGCTATGATTTATTACCTGCATGAAATCGTCAAGAAGTTTCTTATTTGTGGCATAAGGCTCTTGAAATAATGGCTTTGCAATGTTTGTGATAGTTCGTTTAGGGCTGTGAAATGTCGTCTTTGATGGTGGGTTTTGCTTATTTTGTGGCTGATGGCGCCATGTTTTGCGCTTGTCGGGGCTCTTTGCCATCTTTTCTGCTTTTTTTGTTGACTTAAATGTAGCTTATGAAAAGATGCCATTAATGAAAAAATCCAAACAATAGGGAGAAACAATGGCTTACAACAAGATTAAAACTGATCTGCAAGAGCTCGTTAAAGAACTCAAAGAACAAGGTTTGTACAAACACGAACGCATCTTGACCACCCCTCAGGGCGGCGAGATCGAAGTAGAGGGCGGAATCACAGCTCTTAACTTTTGCGCCAATAACTATCTGGGACTTAGCAACCATCCGGAAGTAGTAAAAGCTGCACAAGAAGTGATGGACAGATGGGGCTATGGGCTCTCATCCGTTCGTTTTATCTGCGGAACTCAACAGCTTCACAAACAATTGGAAGATGCAGTGTCCGAATTTTTGGGCATGGAAGATACCATACTCTATGCCGCTTGCTTTGATGCAAATGCCGGCGCATTTGAGCCTTTCTTGGATGAAGATAGCGCGCTGATTTCAGACCAACTCAACCACGCTTCCATCATCGATGGCGTGCGTCTCTGTAAGGCAAAACGCTATCGCTACAAACACTCCGATATGGGTGAATTGGAAGCAGCGCTCAAAGACTCTCAGGATATGAAATATCGCCTCATCGTTACCGACGGCGTATTTTCCATGGATGGAGATATGGCAAAGCTCGATGAAATCTGTGATTTGGCAGATAAATACGACGCTTTGGTGATGGTGGACGATAGCCATGCCACCGGTTATATCGGACCCAAAGGACGCGGAACTCCCGAATATTTCGGCGTGACCGATAGAGTGGATATCATCACCACCACATTCGGCAAAGCCTTGGGCGGGGGCAGCGGCGGATGCACCAGCGGGCGTAAAGAGATCATCGAAATCCTGCGTCAGCGCAGTCGTCCTTATCTCTTCTCAAATACACTCGCTCCCGCTATTTGCGGTGCAACCCTCAGGGTTCTGGAAATGCTGAGCACAACCACCGAACTCAAAGACAAAGTTTGGGAAAACGCCAAGTATTTCCGCGCCAAGATGGAAGAAGCCGGCTTCGATATCGTTGAAGGCAATACAGCCATCGTTCCGGTCATGCTCTATGACGAGCCTCTGGCTATGAAAATGGCGGATATGCTTCTTGAAGAAGGCGTTTACGTGATTGGCTTCGTCTATCCCGTGGTGCCTAAAGGCAAAGCGAGAATTCGCGTGCAGCTCTCTGCAGCACACAGCCGTGAAGATCTCGACAAAACCGTTGCCGCATTCATCAAGGTCGGCAAAGAACTCAATCTTATTAAATAATAAATAAATATGATGCCTAAAGGGGTGATATTTCTCGTGCCGGTTCCTATTGGGAATCTGGGAGATATCACCCTCAGGGCTATTGAAACGCTGAAAAGGGTGGAAATCATCGCCTGTGAGGACACCCGTAAGAGTGCATTCCTGCTTTCGCAATACGAAATAACTATCCCCAAACTGATTAGTTTCCATAAGTTTAACGAGCGTAGTAGGGAGGAGCTGATCTTTTCGCATCTTGAAGGTGGGAAGGATGTGGCGATAGTTTCCGACGCGGGCTCGCCTGCAATATCTGATCCTGCGCAAAGCTTTGTCTCGCATGCGCTTGAGAAAGGCTTTGAGGTGCAGGCATTGCCGGGAGCTACGGCGCTCATTCCTGCTATCAGTGTGAGCGGATTCTCTACCGATGCTTTTCAATTCCTGGGCTTCTTACCGCAGAAGCAAAAGCTGAGACAAGCGGCGCTTAGGCAGCTTTTGGACTATCCTTTTGTGAGTATTATCTATGAAAGCGTGCACAGGATAAAGGCTACTCTTGCGCAGCTGGCACAGATCATGCCCATGCGCAATATCGCCGTGGTTCGGGAGATCTCCAAGCTGCATGAAGAGGTGATTCGCGGAAGTGCGAAAGAGCTTGCAGAGAAGGCAGATATCACGCTCAAAGGGGAGTTTGTGATCGTGGTGGATAAGCCGGAGATCAGGAAGAGCTCACTCACGGAAGAGGAGCTTTTGAGACTGATTGAAGAGAGCGAGGCTGTGGGTAAGCGTGCGCTGGCGCATGAGATAGCGCTCAAGACCGGCATGGGTAAGAACGAGGTCTATGAAATGATCCTGAGGCTAAAGAAATGAAGGCGCCTTTCATACTCTTCGATTTCGACGGAACCATCGCAGATTCAATACATTATGCCATGGATATAGTGAACGGATTTGCCTCCGATTATGGCATAGAACCGCTGAGTGAAGAGCAATTTGAGATGGTGCGTAGCATGAACCTCTATAAGGCGATGAAAGTCTTTAAGTTCCCCATCCGTAAGCTGCCGGCTGCCATCACTCGCGTCTTGCTGGAATATCGAAAAAATGTGCATTTGTTGCAGCCTTATGACGGCATGCGGGAAATGCTCATTGATCTCAAAGAACTCGGCTGCGATATGGCGGTGTTGAGCTCGAATACGAAGGAGAATCTGGACTATTTTATATCTCAACATGATCTGCACTATTTTGATTGGGCAGAGGGGACTTCCGGGGCATTAAATAAGCGCAGAAAGATCAAAGCACAGATCAAAAAGCATGGATTAGATAAGGATAATATCATCTATGTGGGCGATGAAGTTCGCGATATAACGGCGGCAAAAAAGAGTAGAATTAGAGTGATTGCAGTCACTTGGGGCTTTCATACGGCTGATCTTTTGGTGCGGAAAAATCCTGACTATCTGGTGAATCATCCCGGTGAGATCACGGAGATTGTGAAGAGTATTATTTAAGCTTTTCATCCTCGAAATCTCTGCAAGTTTACATAACATTTTACATTATTCACTTTTTTAGAATTATTTCAGGCTTTATTTTGCAGAGACTTACAAGTTCGGCGGAAAAATAGTTTCGTTTTTTGGCCACAAATATCGGTTTTGGGCTCCTATATAAAAGTAGGGGCTAATTTGTTTGTCAGAAGCTACAAAGTTGCTAAGCAAAGATACAATCTTGCAAGGTGGTTTTAATAGGACCTTTGTTAAGTAATGGGCGGGAAAAACAAAAGTCTTGACTAAAAGCTGACTGCAAATGAATATGGCTTACCCAATAGATCAGGAGTAGGAAATGTGTGGAATTACTGGAATTGCAAGCATTAGCGGCACACAAAGAATAGATTTTGACCATCTTAAAAAGATGAATTCCAAGATTGTTCATCGCGGACCGGACGACGAAGGCTATCTTTTGTTCAATCTACAAGACAGTAGTGCGAAAGCATTTGACGGCGAAGATAGTTGTTGTAGTTCAGAGCGTTCGGTTGAGCAATATAAGGGCGACTATCACGCTCAACTGGGCTTCGGTTTTCGCAGGTTGCCCACCGTCGAGCTCAGCTATAGCGGCCATCAGCCGATGTTTGACGAAAAGCTGGGGCTCGCCATCATCTTCAATGGTGAGATTTATAACCATGTAGAGCTGCGCGAAGAGCTTGTCGCAAAAGGATATGAGTTCTTTTCTCAAAGCGATACCGAGGTGATCATAAAGGCATATCATGCGTGGGGGGACGACTGCGTCCTACATCTCAATGGCATGTGGGCTTTCGCGATCTGGGATATCGGCGCAAAGAGATTATTTATGAGCCGCGACCGCTTTGGCATCAAGCCTTTTTATTATTATATAAACGAGGATATGCTCTATTGGGGCAGCGAAATCAAACAGCTTTTGGAGCTTCCGTATTTGCAGGAACTCAATACCGCTACGGTTTGGCGAGCTACTAAGATAAGCAGCTTTTTGGCTTATTCGGACGAGACATATTGGCGGGATATTCGCGCATTGGAGCCGGGCAAGATCATGATCCTTGAAGGCGGAAAGCTCAGCCAAAAGACTTACTATCAGCTTGATGAAGAAAGCTTTGAGAAGTCTGAGATCAGCTTTGAAGAAGCAAAAGAGAAATATTTGGAGCTCTTTTTGGATAGCCTGAGGATGCAGCTGCGCAGTGATGTGCAGATCGGTGCATCGCTTTCAGGCGGGCTGGATTCCGGGGCGATTGTTTCTTTTGCCGGCGACTTCGTGGACTATCCTTTCCGAACATTTTCTACTTATTATGAAGAATCAGCGCGCTTGGACGAGCGCAAATATATCAGAATGATAGCCGAAAATAGCGGAGCTAAGACCTGTTATATCTCGCCTAATGCAGATAATGCGGCAGAGTGGCTCAGCAAGGCTATCTGGTTGAACGATCTGCCGGTGAATTCAGGCTTTGTAAGCCAATATGCGCTGATGAAAAAAGCCAAAGAAGTGGGCATGAAAGTCCTGCTTTCGGGCTTGGGGCCGGATGAATTTATGGGCGGATATCATCATGCCGGCTATCGCTATTTTGCCGATCTCTTGCGTTGCGGGAAGATTGGCGACTTTGCCGGTGAGATCAAGCACTTCGCGGGTTCATCGCCTAAAGAAGTGGTCTCGAATATGGGCAAGATCCTGCTCTCGGCATCCATGAAAGAATCCACGATCTACAAGCTGGAATCGCAGTTCTATCACTTCGAGCCTTTTAATAAAGACTTTGTGAACACAGCGCACAAGGAGGCGGGAGCGCCGATGATGGACAAGCTTGCCGATCTGGGTGCATCGAAGCTGAATTCTTTCATGCTCAATATGGTGGATTGCGGCATGCTCAAAACTCAATTACACTATGAAGATAGGATGAGTATGGGGCACAGTGTGGAAAGTAGAATGCCCTTCCTGGATCACCGTTTGGTGGACTTTGTATTTACCCTGCCGGCGAATTATAAGAACCGTCCGCCATATCGCAAAGCATTGCATCGCGAGGCTTTGGGACACAGCATGCCCGCCGAGGTGGTGAATCGCAAGGACAAGGGAATCTTCGGTAGTCCGCTCACCAATCATTGGCTGAGAAAAGAGCTTAAAAACTTTGTCGAAGATATCATCTATAGCACGCGCTTCAGGCATCGCGGGATTTGGAACCTCCCCGTGATTCACAGGAAGTGGCAGGGCTATCTCTCTGGTAACAATGGCGATGCAGAGATGCTCTTCAACGTGCTTTCACTGGAAATGTGGTTCAGAATCTTTGAGGTGTATCGATGAAATATAGACGGATTATTCTGTTAATCCTGCTTGCGATCATGATGAGTTCTTGCAGGCTCGTTTTCAAAACCCCACAAGTGGAAAGAGTGCGCGATGTGAGCATCGAATCTTTCTGTGTGGATAAAAGCGAGCTCGTGGTCTCACTCATGGTTTATAACCCAAATAACTACAATATTCAGCTGAAGAAGTTGGACGTGGATATCCTGAATCTTGATAGACAAAAGATAGGGCAAGGCACGCTCAGCCGTGAATATACGCTCACGAAAAAGCAGACTGCACGCATAGATTTTGGAGTGAATCTGCAAACGCGGCCGACGCTGGGACTCATCAACTATTCAAACTACAATGTTGATATGTATATAGTTGCACGCGGCGAAGGCAAGGCGAGAGGACTTAAGAAGAAGTTTGAATACGACGAGCCATACAGCATCTCGCTGAAAGAGCAAATCACCGGGGAGATACCCAGATTCAGGGTGGAAGGGCAAGACCTATTCAAGGTTATGCGCACTTATGTGCATAAATATGGGCTCGGCGCCACTGCCCTGCGCACGGATTTCATCGTCCTGAACCCTTATGGACTAAGATACAAAGTGCTTGCTTTTCCCGCGGATATCTATATCGGGGATAAGAAAGTGGGGCAGGGAAATCTCGTCAAACAGCTGAACTTCAAAGAAGATATATTCTATCGTGAAGGCAGCATGGAATTTGATATGTCGAACCTCAAATCCATCCTTTCTGCAGCACGCGGAGTACTCAAGGGCGGCATAGATTATCGCGTTCAAGGTGAAATTGTTTTAGAAATCTTGGGGACTCGCATATCCGCGCCCTATGCATATAAGGGCTGGATTCCACTCAATATGTGGGAGCTTCTCCTCAAGCACGGAACAAAAAGTTCTTGACGCAAATAGCACTTTGAAAAACTGTGGTAAACCTACTAAAATATATATTTGTTAATATAACAAGGAGAAATAATGGTCAAGTTAAGACTGAGAAGAATGGGAGCTAACGACCAGCCGTTTTATCGCATCGTTGCTGTAGATTCCCGCAAAAAGCAAGTCGGGAAATACATCGAGAGCGTCGGTTGGTACGATCCAAAGCCAGACCCCTTCAAACTCAATGTCGATACCGAAAGAGCAATTTATTGGCTTTCCGTTGGCGCACAGCCCACGGATACAGTGCGCTCACTTTTGCGCAAAGCCGGCGTTTTGCAGATCTGGCACGAACGCAAGCTCGAAGCGGCTAAGACTGAGAAAACAGAAGAATAAGCAAAAATAACACAGCGAGGTGAAAATGAAAGACCTTATTGAATTCGTAGTAAAAGCACTTGTAGATGATCCTGCCATGGTCACGATAGAAGAAAACGATAATGGCAACGACGTCGTCTATGAGTTACGAGTAGCAAAAGGTGACATCGGTAAGGTGATCGGAAAGCGCGGCCGCACGGTCGGAGCAATCCGCGTCATCCTTAATGCAGTATCAACAAAACAAGGAAAGCGCGCCGAGCTGGAAATTATCGAGTAAATGACCGCTCAAGACCTTATCGTTATCGGCAGACTGGGCGGACAGGACGCAGACGGTTGGTTCAAAGCAATGATCAAGCCCGGCTTTCGCCGGCACTTCGATGAGCTGGACAAACTGTATTTGATCTTTGAAGAAAATAGAGTGTTTTACCTAAGTATCAGTGAAAGAAAAGAATCCGGAAGGAATTGCTGGCTGATGTTTGCAGAAGATGGAGTTTCTGATGAAAGGAAGCTGCATCGCGAAGCATATATCGCCATCGATCAAGAAGAGATTGAGACGGATGAGGATACAGACGAGCTTTTGGGTAGTGATGTAGTCTGGCAAGACAGCATTCTCGGCTGTGTGGTGGATGTCTTTGACAACGGCGCACACGAGATCCTGGTGGTGAATACCACGCCGGATATAGAGATCATGATTCCCTTTGTGGAGCATTACGTTCGCCCTACTAAAGCGGGCGAGCCCCTTATCCTCAGCAATATGACTGACTTGCTGGAGGCTTCACAGCTCAGCTTTTCAGATGGTGTCTTAACAGAAGATGCCGAGATCTGACAAAGCAAGAAAGTGAGCTGCCTCAAAGGCTTTTCAGATGGTATCCAAATCATGAAGAAGACGCTGACGCTTGAAGTATTGAGCCTTTTCCCTGAGTCTTTTAAGAGCTTTTTAGAAAGCAGCATAGTGGCTCGGGCGATAGATAAAGGCTTGGTGGCGGTTAATACGGACGATATCCGTGATTATAGCCGCGATAAACATCGCAAGACTGATGACTATCCCTATGGCGGTTTTGCCGGCATGGTGGCAAGTCCTCAGCCTATCTGGGATGCTATCTCGACAAAGATATCAGAGAAGCCGGCGCCCGTGATATACTTCAGCCCGCAAGGCAGACAACTCAATCAAGACATACTCAATAGCTATGCCAAAGAAGAGCGCATTATCCTACTTTGTGGACATTACAAAGAGATAGATCAGCGCATCAGGCGCCTCTTAGTGAGCGATGAAATCTCTCTGGGGGACTATGTCCTCAGCGGGGGAGAACTTGCCGCTATGGCGTTCATAGATGGCGTGGCGCGCTTGCAAGAAGGCGTGCTCGGCGATATAGAAAGCGCCAAGAGCGATTCCTTTTATGAGGGAGCACTGGGCTTCCCTTGCTACACCAGACCGGAAGTTTTTATGTATCAAAGCGTTCCCGAGGTTTTACTAAGCGGAGATCACGCCAAAGTAAAGCAATGGGCGCAAGATGAAAGCGAGAAACTGACCCAGACCCGCAGACCGGATTTAATCAAGACCTAACCCGTCCTCCATGGGGAGGAAAAACAAAATTACCAATCAGGAGAGGTTGTAAGGCAAAGTGTTACACGATGCGGAACTTGCCACTTGGCAGCTTGATGGACTCTTAAATTTAGGAGCTAATTAATCAATGTTCAGAATGCAGCATCAGACCGGGCTTTATGCGCAGAAGCCGGCGAATTATAGGCTGCGTTCAGCGTCGCAAAGTGTATAGCCTACAGCTTATCCGAGTATATATATGGGAGGAACCCAAATGGATATTCTGCAACAAATTGGCAGAGACCAAATCAGAACTGACCTTCCGGAATATCGCGTTGGCGATACCGTAAAGGTGCACTATAAAATTAGAGAAGGCGGAAAAGAAAGAATTCAGATATTCCAAGGTATCGTGATTCAAAAGCGCGGTGCCGGTGTTTCTAAATCTTTCACCGTTCGCAAAGTCTCCGGCGGTATCGGAGTAGAGAGGATTTTCCCTCAAAACTCCCCTAATATCGACAAGCTTGAGATCATTCGCCATGGACAAGTTCGCAGAGCGAAACTCTTTTATCTGCGTAGTGCCAAAGGCAAAGCGAGCAGGATTAAAGAACGCAGAAGATTCACTGCATAATTATAGTAAAACACTTCCAAGCCCTCCGGTTGTTTATATAACCCCGGAGGGCTTTATTTTTTATAATCCAAGGAGATAGACATGTTTAGCGTGATATATTACCAAAACCCAAATATCTGTCTCGAGATCGGGATAGAAGATGAGACAATCACAGAACTTTCGTTTTGTGAGAAGCCGCTCAATCAGCAGAAGCCTGATGCTTTCGGTAAAGCACTCTTTCAGCAGCTTGACGACTACTTTGCGGGCAAGCTCAAAGAATTTGACATCCCCTATTTCGCTACGGGCACTCCCTTTCAGCTAATGGTGTGGGAAGAGCTTTTGCGCCTGGATTATGGAGAGGTGATCACCTATTCCGAGATGGCAAGACGCATAGGCAAGCCCAAAGCCGCAAGAGCAGTGGGCAACGCCTTGGGCAAGAACCCAATCGGCATCATCATCCCCTGTCATAGAGTGGTTCGCGCAGGCGGGAAATTAGGCGGCTTCGGCGGCGGATTGAGGGTGAAAGAATATCTCCTCAAACTCGAAGAAGAGAACAAATAAGGCTATGACACACAGCACTGAACTGAAGATGAAAGACTCTCTACCCAAGCCCAAAGAGGAGAACAATTAGCACCATGATCATCGGCATAGGAACAGATATCGTAGATGTTTCGCGCATACAGCGGCTGATAGAAAAGAGCCCCGCATTCATCGAGAAAGTCTATTGTCCCAAAGAGATAGCCTACTGTGAAGATCGTGCAAACTCCGCCGAGAGCTTTGCCGCGAGATTTGCAGCCAAGGAAGCGATGATGAAGGCACTCGGCACAGGCTGGGCGGAGCAGATATCTTTCAAAGAGATCTGCATCAGTTCAGACGAAAAAGGCAAGCCGGAGATTGAGCTTTTGGGAGCAACCAAGGCTTTTGCCGATGGACTCGGAGTAAAAAACATACATCTTTCTTTGAGCCACGAAAGGACTATGGCGCTTGCATTTGTGGTCTTGGAGCGTTAATATATGAAGAGACAAAGCTTAAAAACAGACAGAAATCAAGCGTATT
>DUNQ01000078.1 GCA_012839325.1 Candidatus Cloacimonadota bacterium | reverse complement strand
TTGCAAGGATTATCATGAGCCGTATACGAGACCCGTACGTACGGTTCTGTGAGAGGGATGATGCTGGACTAATTACCCAGCATCACCCTACTCGATTGTCCGAAACGTTTTACATGCAAAAACAAAAAAAGCTCACCACTACGGACGGCGACAAAACCGGCGCAGTGGTGAGTAATTTCTTTAAATCCTTAGATCGGTAGAAGCGCTATTTCACTTTAATCATCTTCTTAGTAGCAACATCCTTGTCTGAAATAGCTTTGAGGAAATATACGCCATTGGGCAAATCTCTACCGCGGGCGTCTTTCCCATCCCAGGTGATCTGATTTTTACCTACAAGGGAAGGCTTACAGATCAGCTGACCTTTGAGGTTATATATTTCGAGACTCGTCTGATGAGAATCTTTGCTTTCGATGCGGATATTCACATTCTCACGAAATGGCATAGGCCACAGGCTTATCTCAAGAGCTAAAGCAGGGCTCTGATTTTCATCTTCAATAGATACATAAGTTTCATATCTATGCTCGATCTTTTGGAAGTTAGTCAACTCATCGTCGTCATCAAACTTGCGTTTGTGTGTTTCCAAAGAGAGCAAACCTTCAGCGTCGTATTCATATTCAGATTCATGGTACAAATCCCAATCAAGATCCGCCAATTGATATCTTTTTTTCTTCAATGCCTTTAGTGCATCGTCGTAATCCCAAATGGTTTTGTTGTAATACAGAAAACTATCGTCAAAATAACTTCCTTCCAGTTTTTGCATGCAGAGTCCCGGCACTTCCAATTCCCTCTGATGCTTATTAGCCAAGAGATATGCCAGCCAGTCTTGAAACTCTCTAAAGCTGCTATTGTTTTGCGGATGGTATTGATATTCTTCGGTGCAATGCTCTCTCCATTCGTCAATATGATCGAGCGAAAGCCACTTTTTGGTTATTATCTCCCAATTTTCGTTCACCGTAAAAATGTATTGGTTTCTGCTGTTGTCATGCACCCAAACTTCACTCTCGTCATAGCTTATAGTCCAGGTTCTAAATTCTTGATAATTAGAATCATCTACTTGTATGAGCCTGCCTTCATCGTCGTAATAACACTCACTGTATTCAAGGGGAAAGGGCGGGTTAGCTATGAGCAAAAGCCTGCCTTCTGCATCATAGCTGATTTGATAGTCATCCAGCAAATACCAACCAAAGTCGCCGTCATAATCATATAAGACATACTGTATTCTATTGGGCTTTTGAGGGAAATCAGATGAATATTCGTAGACAAATTTGCAGTCGTATTCCCAAGAGTTACCATGAAAATACGTACCAGAGACTGTGCTATCGGTCAGACGCCATCCTTCCTTGACGGGCGGATACATCCGAGCCGAGTGTTGAGCATCTTTTGCATAACTGATTGCTGTCATCGAAAAAGCTATGCTCAAAATCATAATAATCAAAGTAATCTTTCTCATTGGACACCTCGGTTTGTCTGCTTTTTTTGTTTGCTTGGTTTGCTTAAATACAATTGTTTCAAAGTTCTACATCCGATTATTTTTCTTTCTGAGATACTGTCAAGTTTTTTGTGTTGATTTTCAAAATTAAAAGGAGGAGATGCTTTTTGTGATGCAAAAAGAGGTGATGTAGCTGACTATAACACCTTATGAATGTGGCTAAATCTTTCACTATCCATAGCTTGCCTATTGGGTTCAGCATAAGATACGGTGGAGATATGCTCATGGCGATGACCACATCATGACCATATCATCACCAGAACCCAATAAGGAAGGCGTGGAAAAAGCGCGAAATCGCGGGCATAAGTCTTGACAGAAATCTTAAAGCAAACATACTGCCCTAAACGAAAATAAATAAGAGAAAGCCATGGCACTATTACTGAAAACAACGAAATTTGTAGAATCCCAGATCGACTCCTTCCTGGATGTGGTCAGCGATGCAGCGATGACATTCCAGATGGCGATCGAAGACTATATCAATGGGCGCATCGAGCAATTTGAAGAGCGTCTTAGCCAGATTCGTGAATTTGAACACAGGGCAGACGATCTGCGCATAAGCATAGAACGCTTTTTGTATGAACGCACCTTAATCCCTGAAAACAGAGGAGATGTGCTGGCAATATTGGAAAGCACAGACGAGATTATCGACAATATCAAAGATACTTTGGTGCAATTTTCCATCGAGATGCCGGGGATTGATCCCATGCTCAACGACCTTTGGCTACAGACCACGCGCGCCTCGGTTGCGGCGGTGGAGCAGCTGGTCTATGCCGTGCGCTCTTTCTTCCGCGATCTCGCTGCGGTGAACAATCACATTCACAAAGTCTATTTCTTTGAGCGCGAAGCAGATCACATCGGTGAAAAGCTGCGCCGCCAGATCTTTGGATTGGATATCCATCTCTCGAAACAGTGTCAGCTGCGAGATTTTGCGCTGCATATAGAGCAGATCTCGGATGATGCTCAGAATGTCTGCGATCAGCTCGCTATTTTCGCCATCAAAAGGCAGCTCTAAATACCATGTTTTTCATATACTTGCTTAGCGGGCTCTATCTCGGCTGGTCGCTGGGCGCAAACAATACGGGGAATATCTTCGGCGCCGCGGTCGAGACCAAGATGATAAAGTTCAAAAATGCGGCTTTGATAGCGGCGATCTTTGTCACGCTGGGCGCGGTTTTGGAAGGGAGCGGAGCCTCGGATACCTTGGGCGAGCTGGGCTCGGTGGATGCTCTCGGTGGAGCTTTCACGGTGTCTTTGGCGGCGGCTCTTTCCATCACGAGCATGGTTCGCAGCGGCATTCCCGTCTCTATAAACCAGACTATCGTGGGAGCAATCATAGGCTGGAGTCTCTTTACAAATAGGCTGTTAGATCCCCAGTCTGTGGTGACCATTGCCTCGTCCTGGGTCTTTGCTTTCTTGCTTTCGGCGGTGATTGCCTTTTTGCTCTTCCACCTCGTGCGGCCAATCATAAATAGAAGTAAAGTTCATCTCTTGAGGCAAGATCTTTTTGTGCGCTATCTCATTGTGGCAGTAGGCGCTTTCGGGGCTTATGCACTGGGTGCAAACAATATGGCGAGCATAGTGGGCGTCTATATTCCTGTCTCGCCTTTCAAGGATATTTCTATAGCCGGAATATATACTTTCAAGGGCACGCAACAGCTCTATCTCTTGGGCGCAATCTCTGTGGTCATAGGTATTTACACATATTCTCACAAGGTCATGAAAACCGTGGGGAAGGATATATTTCGCCTCTCTCCGGTGACGGCGTTGATCGCTATCTTTGCGGAGTCTTTGGTGCTCTTTTTCTTTGCCTCGCGGGGGCTGCATAACCTCCTCTTGCGCCTTGGTTTACCCACTTTTCCGCTGGTCTCGGTTTCGTCCACTCACGTGATTGTGGGGGCGATCGTGGGAATCGGGCTTGCCAAGGGCGGCAGAAATATCCGCTACGATATCCTCGGGAAGCTGGCGCTCACGTGGATCATCGCGCCCATCCTGGCGGCACTCATGAGCTTTATCATGCTTTTTATCATGCAAAATGTATTTGAACAAAAGGTGCAGCAAGAGACGCACTATGTATTTGATAGGGTGACAGTTACGCGCATTGCGGACGAGATCTGTGATATCTCCTTGCTCTCGCCGGTGAATGGACGAGAATTTACTTCGGAGCGGGAGATCTATGGCGAACTTAAAACCCAAGAAGAGCTAAATCGTGAAAGCATAGTGAAAATCATTGCGATATCAGAGCTTTTCCCCTTAGAAGTATCGCTGGAAAAGCTGCAGGAAAGCGGTTATATACATAGTTTTAACGATGAACAATTGGCAGTAATAAAAACACTTGAAGGAAGGAACTATCGACACAAATGGGAACTCAGGGATGCCTTGGAAAAACACTCCGTTTTCGAGAGTGTGAAGGAGCCCAAAACCGGTTTACAAAAGAATCATAACAAGGAGTTAGACAACCTGTTTAGCCTGCTATATCATAGTTTTAGGCCTGGGACGGGCAAGAAATAGCAAATATGAATCCCTTTATCGAAAAGACGATACCACTTATCGCGGCGTTCTTTTTTGGGATATTCACTAAAAAGGTGAAGTTTCTCTCGAAAGATGATGCGCCGATACTACTTAAATTTGTTCTCAGCGTGAGTTTGCCGGCATTGGCAATTCAGGCTATTTATAATGTAGATTTACAATTAAACATGCTTCTCATCCCGCTTTTGGCGATGCTGATCGTGATGGTGATGTATGGTTTGGGGCATCTGGCAAATGTGTTTTTGAAGATGCCGAAACGCACCTTTGGGAGCTTTCTCATCGGTGTGATGATCATGAATTCTGCCTACGCTCTGCCTTTTTTTCAAGCGATTTATGGAGCAGAGGGGCTGGCACGAGCTTCGCTATTCGACTTTGGTAATTCATTCATGATCTTTACTTTCAGCTATTATAATGCCATTAAATATGGCGGTAAGGAAGATAAAAGTAAGATAGAATGGAAGAAATTTCTCATGCTTCCGCCGCTTTATGCAATGGCGATTGCTTTTATTATCAAGTTCAGCGGATACATCATCCCGCCGGTTGCAGAGGATTTTCTTTCTCTCATCGGCTCGCCCACGGTTCCTGTGGTGATGGTGTCTTTGGGGCTGTATTTCGAGCCTAAGTTGCAAAATCTGGGTAAGGCTTTTATAGCAATCTTTATCCGCATGGTCTTGGGGCTCTTCGTGGGCTGGGGGATATCACTTCTCTTTGGTTTGGAAGGACTTACATCTACAGTTGTGATAGTTGGAGCTTCCTTACCCATTGGCTTTAACACTCTGATTTTTGCCGATATGGAAGATCTCGATAAGGAGTTTGCGGCGACCATGGTGAGTATATCCATGATTATCGCGCTGTTTTCTCTGCCTTTGCTGATGTATATATTCAGATAATATAAATATAAGACCTCTGCGAAATTGCTTTATCGCTATTTGCGGAGGTCTTTTTTTGTGCTTAAAATATAGGGTAGGCAACATCTTGTTGCCTAAGAAAGCGAAGCTTTCTACTGAATCTGTATGCACTTGCGTGCATGCGGCAACAAGATGTTGCAGCCCCAAACACCGCCCGCGACAGCATAATCAGCCACAAGTTTACATAACATTTTCTGACTCTAAAAAATCTTTGCTTTTCTTTCATCTTCAGAACGCACGGCTGTTCATAGCTTTAACTGCTGTCTTAAAAACTGACTATTTCTCAATTTGAAAATAGTTTCGTTTTTTGGCCGCAAAATTCACTTTTGGGCTCCTATATAAAAGTAGAGGGTGCTGCTCACCAAGTTGGATTCGACACATCCTCGTGTCGAGTTAATACAAGTAGCAAGTCCTCTATAGTTCTTTTATAAGTGTATAGTCACACCTTTGCCATTTAATTTCACAAATAACACGACTATACACTTATAAAAGAACTATAGAGGACTTGCTACTTGTATTAACTCGACACGAGGATGTGTCGAATAGTTCTTTTATAAGTGTATAGTCGTGTTATTTGTGAAATTAAATGGCAAAGGTGTGTGAATGCCATTAGGCGAAGCTGTGGCTGCTTTCTTGAAGTCGCAGCTTCCGCCTGTGGTATTTATTTGTGGTTTCGTGTTAAAAAAGCTTATTTCTTCTTTTGGCGTGCCCTGATCTGTGCTGTGCTTTCTCTGATGTATAGCGGGGCTAAGTCCATCAGAGCTATGCCCTTATGCTCTTTTGTGTCCTTGTTGTTGTAAAGCCAGAGAAGATGCTCTGCCTTGGGGAAAAACATGGCTTCATCGGCGTAGTTCAGCGTGATTCCTGCTTCTTCCATTACGGGCTTCATGAGCTTTGCGCCGCTGCCGGTGATGATGCAGTCTTTTAGATCATAATCTAACAAGTCCTGTGGACTCACGGCTTTTGGGGCTGAAAGCTCGGTCAAATCCGGTGAATATTTGGCGATATAGAGCTCCTTCATGCGAGCGTCAAGCGATACGAATATATCCCTTTCAAAGCCTATCAGCGAGCTTGCGCCCAGGATCAGCGAGTCAAATGTGAACACGGGAATATCCAGCGCAAAAGCCATGCCTTTGGCTGTGGAAAGCCCTATGCGCAATCCCGTGAACGAGCCGGGGCCTATGCTCAGCACGATGCCGCTGAGGTCGTTCGGGCGGTATCCGCAAAGCCTGAATGCCTCGTCGATTGTCGGCATCAAGGTCTCGCTGTGAGTGATGCGGATGTCGAAATATGCGCTATAGACAAGGCTCTGCCTCTCTTGCAAAGCGATGGAGCCAAAGCTTTGGGAAGTGTCTAACGCGAGAATCAATTGCCTTCGCTCAGAAAGTCGTCGTAAAGCTTTTCAAAGTGGTTCTTGTGTTTTGCCTCGTCGTGTGCCAATCTCTTGAAAAGGTTGGATATTTCAGGATCGCTAAAGCGTTTGCTCATCTCGATATAGAGCTTGTAAGATTGCTCTTCGCGCTTCATTGCACGCAACAGAATATTCTGATATGTCAGCTCTTCATCTACCGGTTCGTGCACCATATAATCCGAGATTTTAAGGTTTTCTATTTCGCATGTTTCACAGAGCTGAGTGCCTTTCTTGCGTATTCCTTCGATGGCGACGATGTGGCTCATCTCCATAAGTTCCAGCTCTTTGAGCATTTCCTTTATCGAGGTAAACTTGGTTTTACTTTGCAGATCGCGGTAGAAAGCTATTGCTTCTTCCTCGCGGGCAATGGCAAAGTCCAGGATTTCGTTGAATTCGGCAGTGGTCATAATCCCTCTTTATGTGATATTAGTTTAGAAAAAAGACCGGGGAGAAACTTGTCCTCCCCGGCTCAACTTGTTGGTTTATTCTACGGGTTCAAACATGTCTTTCCCAACGCCGCATTCCGGGCAAACAAAGTCTTCCGGAAGCTTTTCGAAGGGGACATTATCATTTTCAGCCGGGTCATATATCCAGCCGCAGGCAATGCATACAAATTTCTGTTATGTCTCAAAGGTTGGTGTAAATTCCAACTCCTTGATTATGGTTCTATGAGGGCATCGTGCTGACCCCTCGTTCATCACA
>DUNQ01000011.1 GCA_012839325.1 Candidatus Cloacimonadota bacterium | reverse complement strand
GCCATCGATGGGGATTTCTCGGAAATTGGCTTTTTTGATGTTTATGAGTATGCAATAAGAGACCTTGTTCATCCTGTGGAAATGCAATTTTGGCTCTACCAAACGAAGTATCGCTAATAATGATTGACAATATATGCGATAAAAAAAATAATGCGAGCCAAAGAAACCTTCAATATAGGAGTATAAAGAGCTATGAAAAACATTCTCGTAATCGGCGCTGCCGGACAGATCGGTTCGGAGCTTGTCCCTTATCTTAGAAAGATATACGGAGACAACCATGTTGTAGCAACATACAACCGCACCCCTCTTTTGGAAAACGTTATGGAAGGCGGTCCCTCTGAAAATATGGATGCCACCAACGGCGACGTTCTTTTAGAAGTTGTAAAAAAATATAACATTGATGCAATCTATAATCTCGTTGCAGTCCTTTCTGCCCGCGGCGAGGCAAATCCCACCCTCAGCTGGCAGATCAATATGGACACCACTTTCAACTGTCTGGAAGTAATGAAAGACATTAAAGGCGCTGTATTTACTCCCTCCTCAATCGGAGCATTCGGCCCCGGAACCCCTATGGATAACACTCCTCAGGATACCGTGATGCGACCTACCACCATCTATGGCATCTCCAAAGTAGCAGGCGAGCTTTTGGCAGACTATTACTATCTCAAATATGGCGTTGACGCACGTGGCGTTCGCTATCCCGGCATCATTTCAAACGTCACCATGCCCGGTGGCGGAACCACAGACTATGCCGTTGAGATCTATTATGAAGCCATCAAAAACAAGAAATATACCAGCAACCTCTCAGCCGGAACATTCCTTGATATGATGTATATGCCGGACGCGCTGGATGCAGCCGTTCAGATCATGGAAGCGGATCCTGCCAAGCTCAAACACAGAAACTGCTTCAACATTTCTGCTATGAGCTTTGATCCCGAAAAGATCGCTGCCGCAATTAAGAAACACATGCCCGAATTTGAGCTCGATTACAATGTCGATCCCATCAAACAGGCAATTGCAGACAGCTGGCCAAACTATATGGACGACAGCGCAGCTCGCGAAGAGTGGGGCTGGAATCCTAAATACGATCTCGATAAAATGACTGCCGACATGCTGGAAAAAGTAGCGGCAAAACTCAAATAAATTAGGGCTGAAATAATGATAAAGATTGGCGTCGTGGGAGTTGGCCATTTGGGTCAGCATCATGCTCGTAAGCTCAAGGAGATGGAAAACGTCTCTTTTAGCGGTATTTACGACAAAAACTCTCGCCGCAGCAAAGAGATTGCCTCCAAGCTGGGTGTAAAGGAATTTGATAGCTATGAAGCCTTGCTTAGCTCCTGCGACGCCATCGATATTGCCGCCACTACCACCGCTCATTTTGAGCTGGCAGAAAAAGCACTCTTGGCGGGTAAACACATCTTTTTGGAAAAGCCGATTACAGAAAAGCTGGAAGATGCTTATAAGCTTTTGGAAATCGCAGAAAAGAAGAATCTGAAGATTCAGGTGGGACACATAGAGCGCTTCAATCCGGTGGTCTTGAAAGTGGAGAAAGATATTAAGAATCCTATGTTTATCGAATCCACCCGCATTGCCGGATTTCAACGACGCGGCACAGATGTCCCCGTGGTTTTGGATGTGATGATACACGATATTGATCTCATCCTCAGCTTTATCGATAGCCCCCTCAAGGATATACATGCCAGCGGGATAGGCATACTCACGCCCAGCATTGATATCGCTAATGCGCGCCTGGAATTTGAGAACGGAGCAATTGCAAACGTCACCTCCTCGCGCATCTCACTAAAGCAAGAACGAAAGATTCGGTTTTTCCAAAAAGATACTTATATAACGCTTGACTTTCTTACAAAGCAAGCAAGAGTGATCAAAAAAGGCGCGAAAGTAATGCGCTATCTGCCGCAGATCCTCAAAGGTGATCTTGATATAGATCCCGAAAAGCTGCTGGATCAAGCCCAATATGACTGTGCTGATAGCCCCAAAGATGCGCTATCCATGGAGCTGGAATCTTGGGTGGATGCCATCATTAGCGATAAAACTCCCGTAGTAGATGGCAAAGCGGGCACAAAGGCATTGGAAGTGGCGCATAGAATCATCAAAATCATCAACGAACAAGTAAAGAAAAACAAACTTAAGGTATAAAAATGAAAGATACTTTTGTAAAAGACATAGCCCAATATGAAGGGCAGGAAGTTCGCCTCAAAGGTTGGGTGCGAAACATCCGTAGCAGCGGCAAACTCCTCTTCATCATCTTTCGTGATGGAACTGGAGATGTTCAAGCCGTTGCGTTCAGACCGGAACTAGGCGAGGAACTCTTTGAAGAAGCAAGACGCCTCACCTTGGAATCCAGCCTGATCATCACAGGAATCCCCAAGAAACATCCCAAGCAAGAAGGGAAGTATGAACTCTCCGTCACAGGTGTAGAGATAATCCAAATCGCCGATGAATATCCTATCGGCAAGAAAGAACATGGCCCGGATTTTCTGCTTTCAAATCGCCATCTCTGGCTGAGATCTTCAAAGCAGTGGGCTATCATGAGAGTTC
>DUNQ01000077.1 GCA_012839325.1 Candidatus Cloacimonadota bacterium | reverse complement strand
TATGTTTTTCCATTATCTTTTTGACGAATAAAAAGTCTCTTTCTAATATTATATCAGGTCGAATTAGGGGGATACTTATAACCTTTACTAACCAAATCTTTTAAATGGCTTTGTTCCTGACTGTTTTTATTTCGCGAATTAGTCCTTATCAATCGCCGAAAGCAGCTGCTGAGCCTCTTCGCTGGTGATCTTGCCGGATTCTAACATTTGTAGGATCTTTAACCGGCTGCGTTCGCCGATTTGATCTTCTTCGGCCTTCTTTTGGCTGCCTAAGTAGGGCTTGAGCAGCGGGCTTTCCACCACCTTATTGATGTAATCGCTGAGGGCATCATGTCCGAAATATTCGCTTTTGATTTCGTCGAACTCAGTTTTGACCATCTTGAGACTGTCTTTGATGTTTTCATAGATCTGCTCGCTGAGATCGTCTGCCTTTGCTACGACGCTTGCTTTTGCCACCTTAAGTCCTTCTTCTGAAAGAGCTTCCTTCATCTTCTCGATGGCTTCGTCCACTTTGCATTTGATGTTTTCTTCTTTGATGGAGCTTGCCATCTCGCTGAGTTGTGCACCTATTTTATTGATATGTTCCTTGGCTACTTGCAACTCCTCGCCTTGCTGAGCTTTAGCGAGCGCCGACCTGAGCTGATCCATGATCACTTTGATGATGCCTGAGCCGGCGTCGGGATCATAAGAGAGCTTGATAGCGGCATTTTCTGTCTTGAGCCTAATCCTTGTGGGAATCGTGCCCTCAAGACGGTTATCCATGTGATAGATGCCGGTTTCTTGCTTAATGAGCTCGGTTTCCAGCTGCGATCTTATGCGACCACGCTCCGACTTCGCAGTGAGCTCAAAGGGGAGGTTGGGCGGGAATACGAGGTGCAAAAGTCCGTTCTCGCTTTCCAGTTCAAAGTCGCCATTTTCCACATACTCGGTCTCATAATAGATGGCGCCATTCTCGGTCTTGATCTTTAGTTTGGGGAAGCTTGCCACGCGCATCTTTACATGTCCGTTCTCGCTTTCCAGCTTGAGATATTGGCCTCTGATATTCTCTGCAGAAAGAGGGGCATTTTCAAGCTCTATCTCAAGATCACCGTTTAGGTTCTGCAGGGAGACGGGACCGTTTTCGCTCTCCACTTCAAATCTGCCCGTGCAGTCGCTGAGAGCAAGCGGTGCGTTCTCGCTTTCTGCATCAATATCACCGCTAAGACCCCTTAAACTGAGGGGATAGTTCTCTGTCTTTGCCTTCAGTTTCTTACCGGCAGGAACGGCAACAATCAGCATGGCGCGCTTTGAATCTCGCCAAGAAAAAGGCAGTCCCATGAGCTTTAGCTTGAAAGTGCTGCCCTCTTGGCGGTCTCGCACGTACTGCTCCAGATCAATGCGCGAGCCTTTACCTGAATCATAGACGAGAGCCTCAAGGTGAAGCTTTTCGTCCGCGGAAGTCTCAATCCTCATCGGCGCCATATCGTTGTCGATAACGACCTTTCTGACAGCGCTGAGGTCCCACATTTTTTCTAATGAAAGTTTAGTCATTGTTCTCTCCTTTTATTAATCATTTCTACTGCGCCTTCCACATCGATGAAGCCGGATTCGAGATCGCCCAAGATGTCCGAGAAGTCGTCGTCATCACTCTTCTCTTGCTCATCGGCAATGACGCTCACGATCTCTGAGAGCCTGCTTTTCACCGTGGGATAAGATATGCCCAGTCTGTTTTGCAATTCCTTGAGGTTGCCTTGCACCAAAAGGAAAAGCTTGATAAATTCCAGCTGCGAGGAGCTGAATCCTTCTAACCAATTACGCGTGAATTCCCCCTTGAAACTAATCTCGCAAGAGGGGCAGTGGTATTCATTCACTAAGAGTTCTTCGCTACAAATAGGACAATTCGATAAATTCATTTTTCAAACCTCACTAATCTTAAAGTCAATATAAATTATATTGATATCATGTCAAGGAGAAAATCAATAAAGTTAATCTGAGGTTTAATAATCTTTATGTTTTGCCTTGTTTTTCTTGCATTATATTGATGTCTTTATATGATTCAAAACTCTGCGATCCCTCATAACTCTTTGTATTACCATCTCTTACCTATTGGATTCAGCCTATGATATCGTGGAGATATGCTCATGCCTATGACCACATCATGACCATATCATCACGAGAACCCTATAAGGAAGCCATGGCAAAAACGTGAAAAACACGATATGAGCGAATCAAAATATTTGAGTAAAAGGCTGATATTTGCCTTGACCATTTTAGCCGAGCAAAATAAGCTTGGAATCATTACAGAGAAGGAGAGATCAGATGATTTATCTAACCAAAGGGGATATCACTTTATTTGATGGCGACGCAATCGTAAATGCAGCCAATGAAAGGCTTTTGGGTGGCGGCGGGGTGGATGGTGCCATTCATCGTGCAGCCGGAAGAGAGCTATATGAATACTGCAAAACCTTAGGCGGATGCAAGACAGGGCAAGCCAAGATCACGCCCGGCTATAAGCTGAAAGCCAAACACATTATTCATACCGTTGGTCCTATCTATAAAGACGGAAACAGCGGCGAACCGGAGCTTTTGCGCTCTGCTTATCAGAATAGCCTGAAACTCGCGCAAGAACACAATCTGAAGTCCATTGCTTTCCCTAATATTTCAACGGGAGTGTATGGATATCCCAAGAAGGAAGCGGCACAGATCGCTTTTGAGACCGCGCAAGACTTTCTCAAACGTAATGCTGATATGGAAATCTGGTTCTATGTCTTCGATAACGAGAACTTCGAGCTTTATAAAGACTTTGAGGGTATTCTGTTGCAGTGAAATCGCGCAGGCTGATACTCACGCTTTTAGCGCTATTTTTCCTCGTTTTGCCGCTTATGGCTGAGGGCGAGAGCTTTGACTTCAAAAGCTATATCTTGTCTTATCCCAAGAGCGTGGTGCATGCGCCAAAGTATTTTGTTCAAGAAAAGCCGGAGTTGATCGCTCTTTTTGCGCTGGGAACGGGCGGACTGTATTTCCTTGATAAGCAAATAGCTAATTCTGTTTCTTGCGATGAGAGCGGCAGGATGAATGACGTATATACCATTGTGAGCGGCTTCGGCGATGCGAAATATGTGTTTCCCGCTTTGGGTGCGACTGCATTGAGCGCGTATCTCTTGGATGCAGACGAGCTTTTAGATATGTCGCTTATGAGCTTGAAAAGCGCCGTGCTCAGTTCTGCCGCGACATACACTCTTAAGACGGTGATTCGAAGGGGGCGTCCGGAGGAGCAGAGAGGGGAGAAGTTCATAGGTTTCGGCTTTGATATCAGTAAGCGAGAAAAGAGCTTTCCCAGCGGGCACAGCACTCTTGCATGGAGCATTGCGCCGGTGATCGCAGCTCACTATCCGGATCAAGCGTGGGTGAAACCTCTGGTTTACAGTCTTGCCGGCGTCGTGTCTTTTTCACGCCTTGCGCAAGATAAACATTGGGCATCAGATGTCTTCGCCGGTGCGCTTATAGGGTATTCTACGGCTCAGCTTTGCTTGAAAGATAAGCCGCAGCTCACGTTCACAATTCTGGAAGACGGCAGCTTTATCGCCGGCTTTTCAAGCTCTTTTTAAGAGGCACAAAAAACGGGCTGCAATCATCAAAGACCGCAGCCCATATAGTTTTAGTTTATAATTTAATAATAGCGAAGCAGCACGTATCCTGCGCTGATTGCAATCGCCATGATCATAAATATGAAGCCAATCTTGGTGAACTCTTTGAAGCTGATGCGATAGCCGCTACGAGTAGCAATTCCCACCGCTACGATATTTGCAGAAGCACCGATCAGGGTTCCGTTTCCACCCAAGCAGGTTCCCAGCGCCAAAGACCACCAGATCGGATCCATGGCTTTGGGCGTGGTTATCACCTTCTCCATTTGTTCCAAAACGGGGATCATCGCCGCCACGAAAGGCACGTTGTCCACGATGGAGCTAAATATGCCGGAGAGCCACAGCACAGCCATCGAAGTCCTGCGCGGATCTCCCTTTGTGGCTGCCATTATTCCATCGGCGATCTTGCCAATGAATCCCGTTTCTTCCAGGGATTTGACTATCATAAAAAGTCCCATAAAGAAGAAGATTGTCACCCAGTCTATATCGTTCGCCAGGATGTGTTCTACCCTCTTTCTATCCGAAAGTAGCATGAGCACCAAGCCCGCGGTCATGGCAATGGTCGCCGTTCCCAGGTGCAAGAGATGTTGCACGGAGAAGGCTGCCAGCATGAGTCCGAGAATGATGAGGCTCACATAGAGTAGTCTCTTATCTTTGATGAGGTTTGCCTCGCTATAGCTCATGAGCTTGGCTTTGTCTTCGTTCGAGACCTTCATCTTGTTTTTATACATGAGCCAGATGAGTCCCACGGATGCGGCGGTGATTACCAGCACGGGCGGGGTGAGATTCACGATAAAATCGATGAAACTGTAGTCCGTCGCCGAGCCGATGAGGATGTTTGGCGGATCACCAATCATCGTTGCAGCGCCGCCTGCGTTCGAGCCTATCGCCATAGTGATGATGAAAGGCACTGGGGTGATCTTCAGCTCACTTGCTATCAATAAACCGATGGGCACGAGTATCATTACGGTGGTCACGCTTCCCAAGAAAGCCGAAACTACGGTGGTGAGCAGATACATGAGTATCATTATTGAGAGCGGTTTGCCTTTTGCGATCTTGGCAATCTTGATAGCCAGATACATGAAAAGCCCCGTCTGCCTTAGCACCGAGATTACAAACATCATTCCGATCAGGAAGAAGATAACGTTCCAGTCTATCGCCGAAAACGCAACATCTTGAGCTACAATCCCCGTGAGAATGATGGCAAAGCCACCAATGAGCGCCGCCAACATCTTATTTATCCATTCTGTGATGATAAATAGATAGCTGAGCCCAAAAATGATCAGAGCCAAAACCATCAGAGTCATTTGATCACGCCCATGAATATCTGCATCATTACATCCATCGCTGTGACTACTCCGGCTAACTTGCCGTCGCTATCAACGACAGAGAAGAAGCGCTTGCCTCTTTGGATCATCTCGAAGACCGCTTCGGGGATGGATGCATCCGGTCTGAGCGTGATGCAATCCTTATCCATGATCTCGCCCACGGTGAGCTTGTCTTCCATCTCGAAGAGCTTTTCCAATGGCTCATAAGCACGCAGGAAGCTGAGATTATCCAGCATCATGAGATACTCCGGCACGCCCACTTTGAGCAGGTTGAGTATGCTTGCTTCGCCTAAGAACTTGCCGCTTTCATCCACCACAGGGAGGCAGGAGTGAGAGCGCTTGCCCAGGGTTTCGCTGAGCTGGGAGAGCAGGTCATCCGGCTTGATGGTCACCACATCCGTGATCATGATATCGGAAATGGTGATATCCTGTTTGATGCGGATCTCTTCTTTCTTGATGATATGCACAGTTTGTGCGCCGCCATGAGCTTCGTGCAGCGCCTTCATCATATCTTCATCTTTAGAGATCTTCAGCAGTGCAGCAACGAGGTTTAGATATAGGTTTGACGAGCTTTTATCCGAGAATACGAGGCACACCCAGGCGATGGGAGTGCCGTTATAATCCAGCGGTTCTTCAAGGAACGCCATGGATAGCACGGTGTCTTTGAAGCCTTCAACGCGGATGTGGGGGATGGCAATGCCCGTCCTATATGCGGTGGGCATCTGGGTTTCTCGTTCCATTACCATCTCATATAGTTCGTCTCCACAGATGGGCATCTGATGCTTTCTGCATATGAGATCCACCATATCGCGATACAGCTTTTCTTTGCTTTCCGCTTTGGGCAGGTGCAGGATGGTCTTAGGATTTAAAAGACTGGCTAACAGCATCTTATTTCTTTATCTCCTTTTCTTTGTACGGCAGGTGACGACGGGGAGTATCATCTCTTCCATCGAGACTCCGCCATGTTGGAAGGTTCCATTATATTGTCTTTGATATTGATGGTAGCTATTGGGATAGACGAAATAGTAGTCGTCTTTGGCAAAGATGAAGTTATCCACTATGCTCTTGGAGGGCAAGCCAAACTCAGCCGGCTTTTTCACGAAGAGAGCATGACGGTCGTTCACGGAAAGGTTTTTCCCTTCTTTATAGCGAACGGTTGTGGAAGTATCTCTATCACCTATCACCTGAGTTGCACGGTTGACCTTGATGGAGCCATGGTCTGTGCTGATGATTACTATTGCATCCTGCTGAGCGATCTGCTTGAGAGCCTCATAGAGCGCGGAATGCAAGAACCAATGTTTGGTAAATGCACGCAGCCCTTCTTCATGAGGGATGGCTTCTTGCAGGATCTGATCTCGCGAGCGATGGTGCGCCAAGAGGTCTAAGAAGTTATAGACGAGCACAACGAGATTCTCGCGGCTCCAAGTTTCTATCTTGCGGAGGACGAAGTTCCCTTCTTCCATATTGAATATCTTCACATACTTCGAGGCGGGATCGAGGTGGTAGCCCAAGTCTTCCACATGCTCATCCAAAAGCTGGTGTTCATTGCGGTTGCGGCTATTGTCCATCTCTGATGAGGTTACCCAATACTCCGGGAATCTCTTTGCGATATCAATAGGCAAAAGCCCGCTGAAGATCGAGTTCCTGGAGAAAGGCGTCGCGGTCGGCAAGATACTGAAATACAGCTCAAGCTCTTCATCAAAAAGCTCTTGGATGTAAGGCTGAATCGCCAAGTATTGATCCAATCTCATGCAGTCTATCACTATGAAATATATGGGCACGCCTTCATCATCTCCCAGTATGTAGCGCCCCACTTTGAAGAAGGCGTGCCCATATATTTCATAGTGATAGACTGCATGAGATTGGATCAATACTTGGCGATTCAGCC
>DUNQ01000136.1 GCA_012839325.1 Candidatus Cloacimonadota bacterium | reverse complement strand
TTTCCATTATCTTTTTGACGAATAAAAAGTCTCTTTCTAATATTATATCAGGTCGAATTAGGGGGATACTTATAACCTTTACTAACCAATTTAAGTAAATATTCAAAAAAAGTTGGCGAAGGTTTTTCTAAGCCACTTCAGAAGTTTTTTCAAGACATATTGTTTGGTATATGCAGCACCGGCTCACCTTCTATACATAATATTTCAAAAATTCTACAAGATAATGTATCTACAAAGTCAACAAGTGAAAGACTATACCGGAATTTTAAGAACAATGACTTTGTTGACGAGCTGGAAGCGAAACTAATCAAACTTGCAAAGCCTTATATCAATGAAAACACAATTTTTATCGTAGATGAGACAAACATTGAGAAACCTTACGCTAAGAAGATGGAAGGTTTGCAGCGCGTGTACAACGGTAGCAAAGGTGAAAGCACTAACGGCTTCATTTTGATGAACATAGTGGCCTATACTGAATACAGAGGCATGCCTATGCTTTTTCCTGTTTACAGTCGCTTAATTGCCCCTAAAGAAGAGAAAGATAAGTCAGTTAAACAGTACATGATGGAGACAATAGAGGAAATAGCATATATTTACAAAGGAAAAGGAACTTTCGTTTTTGATAGAGGGTTTGATCACCGCAATCTTATCGAGTTTCTTCAATTAAGAGGAATTGATTTCGTTATCCGTGGCGTAGGAAAAAGAGCTATAAAAGAAGGGTGCAAAGAGATCAACTTCAATAAAGCGGTAAATGAAATGGACTTCAAATATGAACTTCCCGGCATGAAAACGAAACAATCCTTCCGTTGCGCAACCAGAAAAATCCATGTAAGAACTGATGACCATCCCAGTAAGAAATCAAATACTGTAGAGATTACCCTTGTTGTTTCTCGTCAATATATGAATAACACTAAGAAAGGAAAAGACTTTTATCTGCTTTGCAGTAATAAAGATGGCAATATAACAGAGCTCCAATATATTGCAAAGGTAATAGATATATACAGAAAACGCTGGTCTATCGAAGAAGTCCATAGGCAAATGAAGCAAAGCATGAAGTGGGAAGACATGAGACTGCAAAGTTATCAGGGCATGAAAAACTTGAATGTACTCATGGTCTTAGCATCATTCTTTATATACTCATCAAAAAGATTCATCAACACTCTTGCTGCCGGGTTTCCAAAAATACTATACTATACTAATGATGACTTATTAAAACCCAGAGAATTCATATATTACAGAATTGCTGAAACTATATCTATATGCTTAAACTTGATAACTCTATATGGTAGAAGACTAACAAAGGCTGAACAAATAGATAGATACCAAATGAAAATTAGGTTTTGATAAAAATATGGGAATGCCTGTAACAATTTGGATTGACAGAATTTCTTTTAATTTCTTAATAGTATTTAGATTAAAACAAAGGAAACAAAGTAGATGAAAGAAAAATATCAAATGCACATAACCTTAATTCGCTATTTTTCATTTTTTAGGGAGAAGGTCAAATGGATTGTGACAATTTAAACCAACTAATTGATGATAAACAATGGGATAAAGTAGCAGAGAGTATTTTTGTGCAACGATAATGATATGTTTGTTTATGCATTACAACAACCAGATTGTCCGGCAATGATAATACTTGATCTTTGGCAAGCACATGAACCCAAAGTTAGTTCACTGATCGCTCAACACATAAACACACCTAAGACAGTAATTAAAAAAATGTTGTTTTCAGACCCAGATCCGGAAATCAGGAAAATTACTACCACAACTTATAGAAGATGGAGGAAACATGAGTAAAGAGCTAAATGATGCATTGAAAGAGTTTGATCAAAGTGATCTATTGAACTTTGTGGATTTTGCATCACATGCTGCTGCTTATGGATATATAGCCAATAACACACAAGAATATTTAAGAAATATTGATATCATGGACCTTCTTAATAATAAATTTACTGATTTTAAAAAATTTTCATCAGCGACAGAACTACAAAACTTCGTAAGAAATAAATTATTGATAGACCAAGTATCTCCTAATTACGTATACCGCTACCTTCAAGGACAAGGAGCCGGAGAAGTTGATTTCATACGACATATTAACGGATCATTAAAAGGTTTGCTTTATAAAGCAGATTACGCAACAAATGAAGCTGGAGATATAGCAAGCAATATTGGAGGAATAGATGCAGTCATAAAAAACAGATTTACAGACGAAATTATTTACAAGGTACAGATTAAAAGCAACTGGAGCGCTACTCCTGGCAACTTAAGAAAAGCGATTAATAGGTTTAAAAGAAATAAATTTTATAGTCCCGATATTGTGTTGCTTGGGCCAAAAGAGCTAATTGATAAAGCTAAAGAAATGGGACTACCAAACCCCACAATGACATTCAAAGATACCTCTAAAAACTTAAAGTCAGCCGAGAAATTGACACAACTTGCGGCAGATGGAAAAATGCCCACATCGATCTATTCTATTAATACTGTCCAAAAAATAGGTAAAGGCGCGGCTACTGGTGCCGTCGTATCTTTAGGCGTATCATCAATCGAAAACTATGTGCTATACAAACAAGGTATGATAGATATGGAAGAAGCCTTTGACAATATTGCAAAAGACTCTGCAAAAGGTGCATTCGTGGGTGGAGCACTCAAAGGTGTGGCACTAATATGCCCGCCCGGATTAATTGGAGTTGGCATAGTGATAGCAGTTGGTAGTGGTCTAAGAAAAACAATTGATCTCTCTCTTGGCAAAGGAGAATTTGAAAAAATACTATTAGAAATGCAAATAGATCATAACCTTACAAGAGCATATACAAATTTTGCGATTACTACCACTCAGGCTTTCATAGCACAAAAAGAGTTTGCACAAATGATGAATATATATGCCAACAATAGTAAGATAATTGATCACTGTGATCAGAAATTAGATGCAGAAATTGAAATACGGCTTAAGGAAAGATAAGTGAATAACAACAAAGAAACCAATAAAGTCTTTTTTGACGTAAACTATGGTATTGATTTATTGTCGGATAATCAGATTCAAACCTTTCAATCATCTCTGATGGAATTCATGAATACCTTTGAAGCTGATTCTCCTGAAATGAAAAAGTCTTTAGAGGAAATCGCTGAACTACTTACTGTTACAGATGAAAATTTTGAGCAAATTGCTAAACAAAAATGGTTTCAAAGGGCATGGTACACCGTATCCGGTAAAAACAAAAAGTTAGCAAAAATCTCTAAACACAACCTGACTAAGGTGCAAAGACTATCTCTCGTATTTCTTGAGAATATAGGGAAACAAAATAATTCATTGATGAGGTCAGTGCACTTTGCCCTGAATAAGGTTGAAAAATTAAGAGTACAAAACTTAAAAGTTAAAGATCATCTAATACAATTTGTTGATAAACTGAATGAATCTATGGGTTCAATAAAAGATAAAGTGGACAATCATGAGGAAGAAATATCAATGATCAAAAAATCAGGAAACAATATAATTCATATTATTGTCGGCGTGTTCTTGCTAATAATTGTAGTGATCCTGTTTCTGACAACAAGCTCATCATTTTTAACAACTGTAATTATAGCTGTTTTAGGATTAGGTGGTATATTCTCATTGGTGTCTGGGCTCACTATCACCTACAAAACAAAATCTGATACTATTATTCAGCAAAAGTTAATCCATGATACCGAGCTTCAAATAAAGAACCGCAAACAACTTCCAATAATGCTTGATAATTTGGCTAAATTTTTAACACAAATTATCTCTTATGACCTCGTATATGAACCTATACTTCCAATATTACAATGTTATGATACTCTTTTAGGCCCAGAACAAGAGGAAGATATTGAGCCAGAACTTGATAGTAAAGCATTTGCGGAAGAGTTGGATAGAGTTTTCCAAATGAATATCAATATCGCAAAAGAGATTCATGACAGGATATTATTTTTCGTAGAAAAATACTCGGAATTGATTAATGAAACCATGTCAGGTATGATAGATGAATATCTGCCTGATTCAGCAGGACTTCAGCTTAAATATGAAATTAATGATAAGCAACAAACAATATTTCATAAAGAAATAGTCGGATATATTAACCCATGTTTAGAGCAATTATATCGGATGCAAGAACAAAAGGAAAGTCTAAATGCAAGATACCCAAGATTCAGAAAAAAAGTTGTTGAAAACCCTGTTTGGGCAGGTGTAAAGGCCTTTGCAAAAGGCTTTTTCATCATTCCAGCTATTTTTGATGATTCCGAATCATTTTTGATCCAGTTCGATAGTGATTTCAAAAGATATCTCGCAGAATGGGATTCATTATTTCAAAATGTATCATCATCTTTGATTCCTGCGCTAAAACAGCGCTCTGAGTATTATGCCAAAGAATGTGTAAATCGTTATGAACCTATGTTTAAGGAGTTTGATGTCCATAATATCGACTTATTTGATATTAATCAAGAAATAATTGAAGAAATGGAAACTTTTGAACGTGAAATGAATAAATGAATCATCGTCTTATTGTGTAAATCAAAACCCGATACCATAGACTATAAAATGGAGCTACTATGCCGAATTCATTCCTAAACACTATCACTAAACACTCATTCAATGCAGATTTAAACCTAAGCTTTGCAGACACTCTGCTCAACGACTTGATTTCAAATAACGCCGATTCATCGAAGGCATCTCCCTTTACTTTTGAAAGCGAAAGCGGGAGAATTCTTATCAAGTGGAGAGCGCCGGGCATTCCATTTCTAAACAAAGAAATCGTATTCAAACTAAAATACGATAGTTTTCACAAAACAAAGCATGAAGGAATCTTGACTTTAAAGCTCGATGACTTTGGCAAAGCAAAGCAATTTATCAGCATGCCTTTTCAGGCATTGATCAACTTCATAGGCAAAAGAATTAAAGAATTTGATAAAATGATTTTGCTGAAAGGCGACAATGTAATCATCGATCTATATAAGCTGCTACCGGCTGTTGCTCCGGATCTACCCATGGAATTCGTTAAAACTATGGAATCATTGATGATTGACTTTGAGCCCGGGATGACAAAAATCAAGATTCAATTGGACAATAAATAAAGATGTAAATTATAATGGATTAGTTTTTTCGGACAGCCCAATAAGGTGGATACTTGACAGTTATGAGAAATAAAATAAGTATACCCTTAGGAGGTTTAAATGAGAAGACGACGTACCTACAGTGCAAAGTTTAAAAGCCGTGTTGCCTTAGCAGCAGTCGAAGGCAGGAAGACTATAGCTGAGTTAGCTTCTGAATTTCAGATTCATCCGAACCTTATTCGCTCGTGGAAGAAGCGGTTGTTAGAAAGATCAGAGGATATCTTTGCTGATCAACGACGAAGTAAAGAAACCGATGAAACACAGCTTATAGAAGAGTTGTATAAACAAATAGGCCAGCAAAAGGTAGAGATTGACTGGCTGAAAAAAAAATCTGGTATTATCAGCAAGAGATAAGGCAATGTTGGTTGATAGAAATGATGATACTTTCAGCATCACGCGCCAATGTGAGTTGCTTGACCTTTCTCGGTCTTCCTTTTATTACGAACCACGAATAAATGAGCATGATTTGATGCTGATGAGCCTTATCGATATGATTTACACCAAGCATCCAATGTATGGATCCCGCCGAATACAGGCAAGCTTGAATAGAGGCGGCGTGGTCGTAGGCAGAAGAAAGGTGCAAACTCTGATGAGATTGATGGGTATTGAGGCCATTTATCCCAAACCTAATCTCAGCAAGCCCAATTCCGAGCACAGGATATATCCTTATTTGCTCAGGAACTTAGTAATAGACCGCCCGAATCAGGTCTGGTGTGCAGATATAACCTATATCAAGCTGATAAGCGGCTGGCTTTATTTGGTAGCTGTCATGGACTGGTTTAGCAGATATATTTTATCTTGGGAGTTATCAAATACCCTGGATAGCTCATTTTGTTTAAGCTCGTTGCAGGCAGCACTGAAAAAAGGCAGTCCTCAAATATTTAATACTGATCAAGGGCCTCAGTTTACCGGTAAGCTGTTCACAACTGAGCTGTTAGATCATGGCATAAAGATCAGCATGGATGGACGAGGACGATGCTTTGACAATGTTTTTATAGAGCGGTTTTGGAGATCATTAAA
>DUNQ01000076.1 GCA_012839325.1 Candidatus Cloacimonadota bacterium | reverse complement strand
TCCATTCCGAACACAGCAGTTAAGCTCGTTTGCGCCGATGGTACTGCATGGGCGACTGTGTGGGAGAGTAGGTTGCCGCCATCACTAACGCCTTTTTCGTGTTTGTACACAAAACAAATGCGTGTTGCTAAGTGCCATGACGCATCCCTGTTATGCTTTATCTTGCCTGTTTATACCACTATCTTTCCACTTTTATCTTGACATTACTTAGGCAATCAAATATCATTGTTCAACTTAGAATTAGGGGAAGCCATGAATAAGAACAATGTTATCGCTTTATGCATCGCATTAGTCAGTCTACTTGCTATGATGTTCATACCTGCAAGTCTTTACTCTACACATACTGCTATTATAGATATTCCCGAAATCACGCCTTATGGTGATCTGGTACACAGCTCAGTTGATCCAGATGGGAATCTACGTTTCTTTTGGCAGGATTACACCTTTGGGGTAGTTCCTTTTGACTTTTATTATAGGATAGATGACGGAGATTGGGGCTTGGCACCCGCGGGAGATATTGACAATGCCTCGGCGCTGGTTCCATATATGTTTGGCGATTATCTACGCTATCGTTTAAGCACGAAGGTATCCCTGCCCGATCCGGTTGGCGAAGTGGGATATGTGCAAGCCGCATACATCGATGGTTATCCGGTTGTGCCGCCCATGGGGCAGATGGCACGCGTAGCTGAAGATGCCGTGGGCGATTCTGTAATGGTCTATGAGCCCTATTATGATCTCACCGATCTTCACATGGCGGTTAATGATTACACGCTCTACACCTGCATTTCAAACGCTTCAAACACATTCCCGACTATGAATAGCTTTACTTCTTACAATCTCTATGCTTTGCTCATGGGGAATGAAAACCTCTTCGGTGGTGCGGTTTATGCCATGATTTATACCCAATCGGTTCCCGGCTTGATCTCGCCCGGATTGTATCGCATCGAGATAGATCTTGATTTTGAAAGCATTCCCGATTTTGAGAGATTGGGCGATGTATCGGCTCAGGTTTCAGATGGCAAGCTACACATGAGCTGCGATATATCTGACCTGGCAGCCCATGTAGGTCCGGATGGCTGGCCTGCTCCCGGTTCAGATTTGCTTTTTATGGGAGCGATAAGTCTAAACCTCACGATAGATTTTGCTACTTTTGAGCCTGATTTTGCCGTGGGTGATATCCTCAACGGCGGGATAGTTGAATTTACCGATAACAGCTATTACCACTTCGCGAACTCACTTCCCGTGCTCTCTAATGCGACTAATTATGACCACGTGCTTACGGTTGATTACTTTGATCCCAATGGTGACTATCCTTTGGTGATGGAATATGTTTTTGCAGATGGTAGTAGTTTAGCAATGGAGGAGGGCGACATGATAGGACAGAACCGTAGATTCACGGTACAAAGCCCCGATAATTTTGCCGGAGGATATATCAATTGCAGCGATAATCTCACGGATTATGTGACGCTGGATTTTAATGAAGTCTCTAATGAAGACGAGCTTATTCCCATGGCGGAACTGAAGATAGTCGCTCCGAATCCCATGCGCGGAGGTGCGATGCAGAAGATAGAGGTCAAGACTCAAGCCGATGGCATCACTGAGCTTTATCTCTATGATCTGCGCGGTCGCAAGCTCGGCAAGATGTTTTCAGGCTATGCTGAGAATGGCGGTATCTCATTTGATTGGGATTGCAGCATGGATGGTAAGGCGCTGGGCAGCGGTGTTTATTTCATTAAAGCGGAGACAGGCGGGAAGAGCAGCCTGCGTCGCACAATGATCTTGAAATAAGGAGAAATTAAGAATGAAAACTCACTTAATATTAATTGCAATGCTTGTCGTCATTTTGCTCGGACTTGCCGCTTGTGCCGCAGGAACGGAGATATTTGATCAAGAAGCCGGAAGGAAGGCAAACTTTTTGCACGGTTTATGGCATGGAGTCATTGCCCCAATCAGTTTCTTCATCAGCCTGTTCAATAAGACCGTAAGCATCTACGAGATCAACAATATAGGCTGGGCTTATGATCTCGGCTTTTTGATCGGGATTGGCGCTCTTGGTGTCGGAGGAGGTTCTTCTGCCAGACGCAATTAGGCTTTAACTCTTATTACATAAGCCATCAGAGTCTTATCAGGCTTTGATGGCTTTTTGTTTGCCCAGAATGCTTTCTGCGCCGATGGACTGAAAGAAGTCCTGACACCTCACCAGCGGGAAGTCAACATGAGACCAAGGGCGTTGCCGGCAACGGCAAGGTCTG
>DUNQ01000075.1 GCA_012839325.1 Candidatus Cloacimonadota bacterium | reverse complement strand
ATTGCGCTGAGTTTCATCATACCACAGGGCAAATTTCAGCCCGAAAGAGGTGGGTTCGGCGTGAATGCCGTGGCTTCTGCCCATGCAAATGGTATGGCGATATTCTATTGCTTTTTGCTTCAGCACTTCGCTCATGCGCTTAAGTTCGCTGAGGATAAGCTCTCCGGCTTGCTTAAGCTGCAATGCCGTGGCGGTATCCAACACGTCGGATGAGGTCATGCCAAAATGCACCCAACGCGAGGAGGGGCCTACATATTCGGCAACGTTTGTGAGGAAAGCAATCACGTCATGACGCGTGATGGCTTCTATTTCATCGATTCTATCGGGGTCAAAGTCTGCTTTTTGTTCAATTATTTCATAGTCTTCTTTGGGGATAATTCCCATCTCGCTCATGGCTCTTGCAGCGGCGAGTTCTACATCCAGCCAGCATTGGTAGCGGTTTCTGATTTCCCAGATGCGCTCCATTTCAGGCAGTGAATAGCGTGCAATCATTTATTCTCCTAAAAGTCCTTTTAACATATCAAACATATTGTTGTTTTTGAATATATCCATAATTCCGCCGCCGGTAGCTTCGCTCTTGGGCAAGGGGATGATGTTTGAGCGCTCGTAGCTTACGCTGTCGAAGACCATCTTGGCGGAGATGAAAGAGCCGGTCTTTAGCTCTATAGAGTCTATGTTTCCGCTGCGGCTATACTGGTTTTTGATCAGCGTGTTTGATTTCTTGTCGCGTATTTCTTCCAGCTTATAATCTTGCCCAAAACTCACAATCATGTTCTCTCTTTCCACGGCCTTGTTCTCTATGATCTCTGCGCCATATCTATCGAAGAGATAGTCCGATGTGGCAAAGAAAGCGGTGAGCCCTTCAGGAACGAGGTTCTCAAGATTAGCCGCGTTCAAGCCGGGGATGGCAGTGGATTGCAGGGCGAGATAAGGCCCTAAATACATGGATAAGATGGGCGAGCCGCCAGCTCCGAAGATGCCGCCTTCCACCATGTCCAGGCGAAGCTCGTTGATGTTCTTGCTAAACATAAAGGGCTTGCGCATGGTGATGCCGAATGCGGAAAGCTCCAACACTCCATCACCTTTGATTGTCTCCCACTTTTTGAGCTCGGAGCGCAGGAGTCTCTCATCCGATCTCCCCTGAAATAGGGAGCATGAAGTGCTCAAAATAGCCAATATTGCAATGAGAATGATAGCTGTCTTTCTCATGATTTCCTCCTATATAAGAAAAATATTCCAATGGCTGAACCCAAGATCATCAGCAAAGATAAGAATTGACCTATGCTCATGAAACCGAAGATGAAGCCATAATCGTGATAAAAAGCGATGTCGTCCGGCACTCTGACAAACTCTACCAAGAAACGGATGATGCCATAGCCGCCTATGAAGCTCCAAAATCCCAGCCCGTCCTTGTAGTTCTTTCTCATGATATACCATGTGATTAGAAAGAGTATCAGCCCCTCGCCAAGCATCTCGTATAGCTGGGTGGGATGCCTCGGAAGTGCGCCGCCATCGGGGAAAACTATGCCCCAAGGGAGCGTGGTCACATTGCCCCAAAGCTCGCCGTTGATGAAATTGCCCAGTCGTCCGAGTCCCAGTCCTATCGCGATGATCGGCACTGCTGCATCCGCCATCCTATAAAAGGGAAGCTTGTGCTTGCGCGTGAATAGCCAGCCTGCTAAAAAGACTCCTATTGCGCCGCCGTGGAAACTCATTCCGCCTTCCCATACGGCGAAGATGGAGAGCGGGCACATAGCATAAAAGCGCAGGTTGTAAAAGAGGATGTAGCCCAGCCTTCCGCCTATGATCACGCCTAACATGATGTAAAAGAGTAGCGATTCATACTTGTCGCGGTCTATCTCTATATCCTTCTTCCTCAGAAAGGGCTTGTATAGGAAGTAGGCGATGATGAAGCTGATCACATAGAGCAAGCCATACCAACGCACGCTGAACTCCATGCCGAAGAGCATGAAGCTCACTATTTCGGGATTGATGTTATGAACCATAGCTGATTATCTCTTTGTGAATTCGTCTAAACGGCGGACGATGAGCTCTACTGCTTCGTCGCTATCGCCGTCGAACTTCTCCACTATCTTCTCGTGTTTTGGAGTGAAGATGTTGACCACCTGAGTGGGCGAGCCATTGAGTCCGGTAAGGTTCTCATCTAAGCCGAGATCGTCGGCAGTGAGCACATTCAGCTCAGCATTCCTCGCCTGTCGCTTGCCTCTCAGTGAGGGGAGGCGCGGGTTATTGATCTCTCTTACCACCGTGATGAGCCCTGGAAGCTCCATCTCAAGGGTATCCACTCCTTCTTCCATGAGGCGCTGGAGGCGGACTTTGCCTTCTGAAAAGCT